>DAHWQF010000372.1 GCA_027334785.1 Acidimicrobiaceae bacterium | reverse complement strand
TCCGCCGGCAGGGACCAGGGTTCGTCGCTTTCGCGCACGAGTTGCGGCGAAGCCTCGGGGGCGCCGTCGGCAGCCGGCAGCCAGAGGGAGGCGCGGTCGTGCCCAGCTTCACGGGCTGCTAAGGCCACGCCGGCGCCGCTCGCCGCGAGAGCAGACGCCACGCGCTCGGAGGAGGCGGCGAAGGGGTGGGGCCCTGGGCGGGGCCGCGCCGGCCGCCGGCCACGACGGGCTTTTCCTGTCCCCGTCACGGCGCTGTCCTCGGCCCAAAGGAGGAGGTCGCCGGCGCCGGGGGACCACAGTGCATGGATTGCGAGCACTGCACGAGAGCGTAGCCCTCTCCCCCTGCTTCAAAGCCGGATAGGCCTCTGGCTGGGCGTTGCTTCCCTCTGGCTTGAGATTGTAGTAGTATGCTACAACGTGTTGACCGTCCACGAGGCGGCCGTCAGGGTGGCCCGTGACCCCGAGACCGTGAGGCGGTGGATCCGCTCGGGCAAGCTCCGGGCACGCAAGGTGGGCACCCAGCACTTCATCGAATCGGACGACCTGGAGCTCCTTTCCGCCGACGGGGACACACTTGCTTCTCCTGAGCAGTGGAGCCGGTTCAGCTCGGGCAGGCCGCAGCCCAACTGGGCGGCCGGCCTAGCGCGTTCCCGCCTGGGGCGCTAAGTGCTCGTGGTCGACGCCACCGTGGCCCTGGCCGCGAGCGGTGCCGACGACGGCTTCGACGTGTTGGACGACGACCTGATAGCGCCGCCTCTCATGTGGTCCGAGGCGAGGTCGGTCCTCCATGAGATGACCTGGCGAGGAGAAGTTAGCCTCGAGGACGCGGCCACGACTCGCCGGCGCCTCGAGCAATGCCGGGTGAGGCGGCGCTCACCAGGTCAGCTCGGCGAAGAAGCGTGGCGGGTGGCCGATGATCTCGGCTGGGCCAACACTTACGGCGCCGAGTACGTCGCGCTCGCCCGCTTGTCCCACTGCCGGCTGGTCACGCTCGATGCGAGGTTGCGGCGGGCCACCGCTCGTCTTGGCTTCGTAATAGGCCCGACCGAGCTCTAAAGGCTACGAGTCGCGGCTGCGGACCAGCCGGGTCACGCAGCTCGGGCAAGCTTTCGGCTCGGTACACGATCTGTGCCAGTTCGTGTATGGTGTCAGGTAGTGAAAGGACCTGCTCGCCGGCTCAACATAACGCTCGACCCTGAGCACGGCGCTCGGCTCGCGCGACTGGCAGAGCGTGCCCACGTACAAGAAGGGACGCTCGCGCGCTCACTGCTTGCAACGGCTATCGATGAAGCTGACCCGGACACCAGCAACCTGTTGAGCTTGCTCGACGGCATAGCTGGCGCTTATGACCGCGCGCAGATGGGCCTGCAGACCGGGCGCGCGGGTAAATCTGTCCCGCTGGACGACCTGTAGGAGTGCCTCAGATCCTTCTGAGCAAGGTCGCCGTCGAAGACCTCGAACGGTTGATCATCACCCATAGCCTCCCCGCCGACACCAAGGAGAGGTTCAAGCGAACCGTCCGTACACTGGAGCGCTTCCCACGAATAGGGCGCCAACTCGAAGGCCGGTGGGCCGCCTTCCGGGCCATACTTGGGCCGTGGCGTTGGATGCTGGTCGTCTATGTCTACGACGAAGAGGATGACGTGGTGCTCATCACCACCGTTCAGGACGCTCGCTCCTCTCGGGCAGCCACCCCGCGCTGAGCGTGCGGGGGCCCACTCAGCGGGCGGCGCGCTGGCGGCTGTAGATCAGCTCCCAGCCCGCTGATTCACGGTTCGTGCGGGCGTGGGCCAGGGCGGCTTCGGCCGCTTTCTCTTCGGCCGGGGCCGGCGGTGGCTCGGGGACATGGAGGGACTGCGAGCCGTCCTCCTTTTCGCTGGCGAGCGGCGGTGCAGCGTTCACGATGGCGTCGGCCAGGCTGAGCAAGAAGTGGCTGGCGGTCGCCTCGGCCTCGGCCAGCGTCATGCGCTTTTGCAGAACCCAGCGCTGGCGCCCGTCGCCCACTTCGACAAAGGGCTGCCAGCCTCCCGGGACGGGCACAATGAAGGCGTCAGAGACGCCGAGCGCCGCCAGGCTTCGCCACGCTTCTTCGGGGGCTAGGCCCTGGCCGGCGCGCCGCGACCGGTAAATTGCAATGTTGTCGGAGTCGAGAGCGAACCGGTAACGCCACCGTCCCCGGTCGATTTGCACCTGACCTTCGCCGTTCACCGGCCCACCTCAGCTTTTTCCGAACTATCCTTTGGCTCCATATCCCGGTCGACAGTTGCCGGGCCGGTCACCAATTTAGCAAGCCGGCCTGCCAGCCCGGTGTAGGTCGCCGGTTCCAGGGCCAAAAGGCGATCCCGTGCTGGCGCTGGGAGGTCGAGGCCGCGCACAAAGCGCTGGAACTCTTCCTGGGTCAGCACCCGGCCTCTCGTGAGGGCGGCCAACTGTTCGTAACCGCCAACCTGGCCATAACGGCGCATAATCGTCTGGACGGCCTCCGCGAGCACTTCCCATGCACCGTCCAAGTCGGCTGCCAAGGTATCGGGGGCCGGCGCGCTCCGGGCCAAGCCCCTCCTGGCCGAAAACACGGCCAAACCTGAATAGCCGAAAACAACACCCAAATTGCGCAAAGCAGAAGAATCCGAAAGGTCCCGCTGGAGCCTCGATACCGGAAGCTTGGCCGACAGGTGGGAGAAGAGGGCGCCGGCGAGACCCGCATTGGCTTCGGCGTTCTCGAAATCGATCGGGTTCACCTTGTGCGGCATGGCCGAACTGCCGACCTCCCCTTCGACGGCCTTTTGCCGCAAATACCCAAGGCTCACGTACCACCACATATCGCGGCAGAAGTCGATTAGCACCGTGCCGAAGCGGTTCATCGCGCCGAACAGTTCCGCCAGCCAGTCGTGAGGCTCCACCTGGGTGGTGAGCGGCGCCCACTCAAAGCCCAGGGAGGCCACGAACTCGCGTGCGGCCTTCGCCCAGTCGACCTCGGGATAAGCCACGACATGAGCGGCGAGGGTCCCCGTCGCCCCTCCCCATTTGCCCGGTACCTCGACGGCACGCACAGACCGCAGCTGGCGCTGCCACCGGGCCACGAAGACCGCTAGCTCCTTGCCGAGCGTCGTCGGTGTCGCCGGTTGGCCGTGGGTACGGGCGAGCATGGCGAGCTCGGACGTCTGGAGCGCCAGGGCGCGCACGTCGGCCACGAGCGCTTCGGCAGAGGGCAGCCACACTTGTTGCAGCGCCGAGCGCACCATGCGTGCGTACGCCAGGTTGTTTATGTCCTCCGAGGTGGCCGCGAAGTGAACGAACTCTGCTCTCGCCTCGGTCCAGCCCAGCTCCTCGACGAGCCGGCGCTTCAGGTAGTACTCGACCGCCTTCACGTCGTGGTTGGTCCGAGCCTCGAGGCGCTTCACCTCCCCGGCCTCGGCTGGGCCGAGCGCGGCCACCCAGGCCTGCAGCGCCATCTTGTCAGCTGGGCTGAGCGGCCCCAGCTCGCTGACCTCGGGCAAGCCGGCCAAGAACTGGAGCCAGGCGACCTCGACCGCAAAGCGCTCCCTTATCAGGGCAGCTTCGGAGAACGCCGCGGCATAGGGCTCCATCTGGGCCCCGTAGCGGCCGTCCAGGGGCGAGAGCGCGCGCAGGCGCCACTCGGCCGCCGTGCACGCCGGCTCGGGCACCTCTCGTTCTGGGACCACGCAGCTTCGACCTCCCTCCCGACGCTACTGGAAGCCGGCGGCCCCCTCTGCGACGTCGGCCGGCACCACAGCCCGAGGCAACTACTCTGGGACCCGCCATGCCGCGACCCGGGGGAGCTGTAGGCGCCATTTTCGCCGCCTGTGTGCTAGCAGTTGCCCTCGCGCCGGCTGCCGTGGCGAGCCCCGTTACCCCTAGTTCGAAGCCGGCTCGCGCCGTGCCGGCCGGCCTGCCTCCCGGCCCCAGCACGCGGGTGATCGGCATCGCCCTCTCGGGGATCGGCACGCCGCTCAGACCTCCGCTGGCACCGACCTCCAAGCCCTACAGCCCCAACTGCCACACGCTGTTCGACCCTGCGTTCCGGGGCAAGTGCATCATCGCCATGTCTCGGGCCGGCACGGTCGCCGGCGTGGTCGAAGTGGAGCGAGGCGCCTTCGGGGGCCAGGAGCGTGACCTCGTGTGGCGCCACCAGGGCCGGGCGTGGGAACTGGCTCTCGTGCACGTGTTCGACA
>DAHWQF010000371.1 GCA_027334785.1 Acidimicrobiaceae bacterium | reverse complement strand
GCGGGCCAGGGGCCAGAGGCGGGCGACGCTGGCCGGCCAGCACATCGCGTAGCCGAGCCACGCGGCCAAGCTGTGGCTCGTGCTGATGCGCCTCATCGGGACGATGTGGACAGTGGCAGGCGAATAGTCGAGCTGGGGCGGTGACGGCAGCGCTAGGTGGACATCCCACCCC
The DNA here is from genome assembly GCA_027334785.1 of Acidimicrobiaceae bacterium. GTDB lineage: Bacteria > Actinomycetota > Acidimicrobiia > Acidimicrobiales > Palsa-688 > JAJZYO01. The sequence goes on along the minus strand of DAHWQF010000371.1, from coordinate 4,023 downwards.
GACGCGCAGAGCTGGCGGGTGAGGCGCAAGAGGGCCTGGTCCGACCCGCCCCGCTCGGAGACGGGCTGGACGGAGAGGACCGCCTTGGCCACCAGGAGACCGTACCGTATGCTGTGGTTGTCACAGCTCAGCGCACCCTCAACGCCGAGTCGTCCGTCGTCCAAGTCGTCCCGCCCACGACGATGTTGCGGGGCTTTTACCCGGAGGTCGCGATCGGGCCAGACGGTCACAACGGGCTCGAGGTCCAGTCGGCGGCCCCCTGCCAAGATCTGCGGACGGTGTCACCGGGCAGGGTGGGGGCTGCTCGCGGGTACGTGAGGCTTGCCACGCTCTCCCGGGTCCGCCAAACGATCGCGCTCATCGTCGACCCCTGACCGTGCGCGTCGCGCTCAACCTCGAGCAACTGCTCCAGCCCGTACCGGGCGGCACTGGACGTTACGTCGCCAGGCTGGCTGGGCTCTTGCCGGCGCTGTTCCCGGGCGACGAGGTCGTCCCGTTCGTGGCCCGCCACCGCACCGGCGACGTGGCAGTTGCTCTCGGCCGCTTCGGGCTCGACGCGTCCAACGTGGGGCCACCGGTGGTCCTACCCCTGCCGCGGCCTTTGCTCTACGACGCCTGGCACGTGCTGGGTGCGCTGGCGCCGGCCAGGTACTCGCGGTCACTGGCAGCGTGCGACGTCCTCCACGCGCCCTCCCCCGCCGTGCCGCCGTCGGGCGGACGACCCCTGGTCGTGACCCTGCACGACGCCGCGTTCGAGCTTTTCCCCGAGGCCTACACGAGGCACGGGCTCCGCTTCCATCGCCAAGGGGCTGCGGCCGCGGCTCGGCGTGCCCGTGCCGTGATCACGGCCAGCCGGGCGGCAGCCGCCGAGATCGCAGCCCACACGCCAATCTCGCGCGAGCAGCTACGAGTCGTCCCCGACGGCGTCGACCAGGTGGGGCCGGCTGGGCCGGAGGTTGCCAGCGTCTTGGCTGCGCTGCGCCTCGACGACGCCCCCTACGTCTTGTGGGTGGGCACCCTCGAGCCCCGGAAAAATGTCGGCACCCTCGTGCAGGCGCTTGCCGAACTAGCCCGCTCTCGCTCTGTGCCGCACCGGCTGGTCCTGGTCAGCGCGGGCGGTTGGCGCGAGCAAGGTCTTATCGCCGAGGCCGACCGCTCGGTGCTGGGCGAGCGCCTGCGGGCGCTGGGACGGGTGCCCGAGGCGCAGTTGCGCGCTCTCTACGCCGGTGCCGACCTCTTTTGCCTCCCCAGCCTGCACGAGGGCTTCGGGTTGACGGTGCTCGAGGCGATGGTGCAGGGAACTGCTGTCGTGTGCTCGGATCTGCCGGCGCTCAGGGAGGTGGCGGGTGAGGCGGCGCAATTTGTGGGCCCCCACGACGCGCACGCCTGGGCCACGACCGTCGGCGAACTGCTGGGCGACCCTGGCCGGCGTGCCCGGCTCGGTGCAGCCGGCGCCGCGCGGGCGAAGCTCTTCACCTGGGAGCGCTGCGTGCAGGAAACCCGGGCGGTTTACGCGGAGGTTTTGGGCGGCGCCGGCGCAATGTATTGAGTGCTGGCACCTCGTCGAGCGCACCGGCCCAGGCCCACACCTCGTATGCTTCGGGCGTGCCAAGCGGCCCAGCACCCGAGAGGGCCAGTCGCTGGGCCACCTTCGACTGCTACGGCACGCTCGTGGACTGGGAGACAGGGATCGGGGACCAGCTGGGGCGGCTGTTCGGCGCCGAGCAGAGGCACCGGCTCTTAGTGCGCTACCACGAGATCGAACCTCGCGTACAGGAGGCCAACCCGACCATGCGCTACCGGGACGTAATGGCCCAAGTGCTGGGCGAGCTGGCGAACGAGGCCGGTCGAGAGCTGCCTCCCGACGAGGAGCAGGCACTGGCGCGTTCCTTACCTGAATGGCCAGTCTTCCCTGAAGTGGCTGGCGAGCTGGCAGAAGCTCGCCGGCGGGGCTGGCACCTCATGATCTTGTCCAACACCGACCGTGACCTAATCGATGCCTCCATCCAGGCGATCGGCGTACCCTTCAGCGGCGCCATCGTGGCTTCCGAGATCGGCTCTTACAAGCCTGCCCACGGGCACTGGAAGGCCTTCTACCAGCACACCGGGGCGGACCCCGAGCGCCACGTGCACGTGGCGCAAAGCCATTTCCACGACATCGTTCCAGCCAGGGAGCTTGGCATCCGCTCGGTGTGGATCAACCGCCTCGGCGAAAGCGCCGAGCCAGCACCGGCGCGCGAGCTGCCCAACCTGCGTGGCCTTGCGGACGTGCTCGACGGCCTCGTCCCCCTCTAGTCCTGATTGACGTAGCAGTAGGGACCAGCCCGCCGGCGCCGCCTGGAACCAGCCTGGAGCCGCCGGCGCCGCCTGGAACCAGCCTGGAGCCGCCGGCGCCGCCTGGAACCGGTGCGCCGCCTGGAGCCGGTGCGCCGCCTGGAGCCAGCCTGAAGCCGCCGGCGCCGGCCTGGCGCTGGCAGCGCCGGTCGCTGTGCCGCAGTGCCGCCTCCGGACCGCGCCCAAGCTGCAGGGGCGAGGGCGGCTCTTGTAGGGTCAGCGAGGTGCGCGTCCTGGTGACTGGTAGCCGAGGCTTTGTTGGCACCTGGCTGTGCCGGCACCTCGAAGACTCTGGCGACGAGGTCTCAGAGCTGCCCAAGTACCTGGATGTACGGGATACCGGGGGCCTGGCTGACGCCTTGATGGAAGCCGCCCCTGAAGCGGTTTGCCACCTCGCCGCCCAGGCCAACGTGGGTGCTTCGTGGCGGGACCCGGTCGAGACGTTTTCCGTCAACGCGATCGGCACGCTCAACCTCTGCGTCGCTGCCGTTGCTCTCCCGCAAAAGCCGAGAGTGCTCCTCGTGAGCACGGCCGAGGTCTATGGGCGGGTCCCGCCCGAGCACATGCCCGTCACCGAGGAGGAGCCCTTCGCGCCGGTCAACCCCTACGCAGCCAGCAAGGTGGCGGCGGAGATGGCGGGCCTCCAAGCATGGCTTGGCCAGGGCCTCGAGGTGGTGCGCGCCCGGGCGTTCAACCACACCGGCCCGGGCCAACTCGAAGGCTTTGTCGCGCCGGACCTTGCCCACCAAGTCGTGCGCGCCGCCAGGGGAGAGCTCGACTGCATATCAACGGGCAACATCTCGGTGAAAAGGGACCTCTCCGACGTGCGCGACGTGGTCCGCGCCTACCGGCTGCTCCTCATGCACGGCAAGCCGGGGGAGGCCTACAACGTTTGCACCGGTGAAGCCGTGGCCATCTCGACGCTCCTTCGCCGGCTCATGGAACTGGCCGGCGTGGATGTCCCGGTACGCGCCGACCCGGCCCGCTACCGGCCTGCCGACGTACCCGAGCATGTCGGTGACCCGGGCCGGCTGAAGGCGCTAACGGGCTGGCAGCCGGAGGTCTCGCTCGACCAGACGCTCTCCGACTTGTTGGCGTCCTTGCAGGCGGATTAAGCGCAATCACGCGTCGATCAGGCGTAACGGCGGGTGGGCCAGGGGTAGTCGAGCACGTCCGTTTCCTGCCTGTTGCAAGGAAACCCGGCCCAACGCACGGCCGGAGGGCGTCGTTGGGCAGGACTCCACAACAGCCGCCAACCGTTGGGCCGGGATTAACTACTCCTGGAGTATGTAGATCCTGCCCAACGTCACCAGCAGCAGCCCAGAACGTTGTTGATCCCCGCCCAGCGCGCCCCCGCCGAGGGCCGGCGGGCGACCTTTCTTACAACTCGCCGCCCGGAGCGGCGCCAGTGGCGTGGAGGGTGCAGGCTCAGGGGTAATTGGGCCGGCTAGCCGGCGCGCGCAGCACCTGAAGGGCGAAGCGGCCGACGGCGATGGCCTCTTTTGCTACGGCGGCCGCCTCCCGGGGGAGGTCACGCTCCAGGTCACGCACAACTGGGGGGAGGCGCTTTTCGACCGCCCTCCTCGCCACCTGTGCCCGCTGGAACCCGAGCACTGCTGTGCCGACCGCCACATAGGCCCCGTCTTCCAAGAGCTTGGGCAAGCGGACCTTCGGCAAGGGGAGGTGCGG
>DAHWQF010000370.1 GCA_027334785.1 Acidimicrobiaceae bacterium | reverse complement strand
CGAAGCCGCAGTCTTCGGTGGCGCTGTGGTCGGTGGCGCGGTCTTCGGTGGCGCCGTCTTCGGTGGCGCGGTCTTCGGTGGCGCTGTGGTCGGGGTCCTCGTCGTCTTGACCGGCGCCCGCGTCGTCGGGTGGCCGGCCGAGGTCCCCGGGCTCTCGGTTGGCTGTGCTCCCTTTGCCGCCCCGGCTTGCTTGCCGGCGCCTCCACACGCGCCAGCCGCCAACCCGAGCATCAGTGCTACCGGGCCCCACCAAAAGCGGTGCGGGCCAGGTCGCATGGCGCCCAACCTAGCGGGAGGCCATATTGGCTACGTGCTGTTCGGCCAGTTCCTAGCCGTCTCGAACGGGTCGGACGCCCTCTTCTACCCCCTGCTCTTCCTCCACATCGTCAGTGCTCTCGCCGGCTTTGGCAGCATCGGCTTCGCCGGCACGTACGCGAGCCGTGCCGCGAATTTGGCTACCGCTCCCGAGGGCGAGCGCCATCCTTTCGAGGCCGGGCCGCCCGCCGGCGACCCGCGGGGCGCGGGCCGAGGCGAAGAGGGGCGCTCTTTGGTGGCGGCGGCCGGCGTGAGGCAGGGAAGCGGGCCGGACCCTGCCGGCGAGGACCCTGCCGGCAAGGCGGAGACCGAGGGGGGCATCGTGGACCCCGAGGTCGAGGAAGTGGTCCGGTACTTCAGGAGGCCGGCGCGCTTTTGGAAGGCGGTGCTCGCTGTACCCGTTTTCGGCGTTCTCGCCCTGCTCGCCGAACCCGGCGGGGGAGGCCTTGACCAGGTGTGGGACCTCACCGCCCTGCTCGTGTGGGGAGGCGCTGCCGTGGTCGCGGCCGGCGTCGTCGCCCCCTCTCTCCGCCACATGAGCACGGTCCTCCTCTCGCCGGAACCGGCGTGGCATGCCTCCGCCGCGCATCGTGCCCGCCTGTTGCGTTATGGCCACCTGGCAAGCAGGGGTGCGGCGGCTTGTGACGTGCTCTTTTTCGTGGCCTTGGCGCTCATGATCTGGAGGCCCTGACCGGCGCCGGCCAACAGGAAAAGACCTAAAGTCGGATACCAAAATATTTGGTAATTGACCATTGTGCCATTTAGTGCTTTTTCGTCGCGGCGGGGAGGCTAACCTTGGGTACTCATGGCCATAGTCCTGGGCAAGAGCGCTGGCGCCGGACAGTTCGGGGGTTGGCGGGGCGCATTTTCTGAAGTGCTGCTACAGCACGACGCCAAAGGCGCCAAACGTGCAAAACGTGGCCGTTATCGCGGCCTGCTTGTCCAAGAGATCCTCGAGGATTACTGGCTGGCCCTCTTGTCGCGCTGCGTCGATGACCGCGAGATGACCCTCCAAAAACAAAGCCGCGCTTTTTTCCACCTCTCGGGCGCCGGGCACGAGGCGCTCGGCGTGGGCATGGCGAGGTCGCTGCGCCCCGGCTACGACTGGTTTTTCCCCTACTACCGTGACCGCGCCCTCGTGCTCGCCCTCGGGGTCAGCCCGGTCTCGATGCTGCTCCAGGCTGTGGGCGCGGCGACAGATACCGCGTCTCAGGGCCGGCAGATGCCCTCGCACTGGAGCGACCGCCCCCTCCACATCGTCAGCCAGTCGAGCCCGACGGGGTCCCAGTGCATACCAGCCGTCGGGTGTGCCGAGGCGGGGCGTTACATCACGGCCCATGCCGGCGAGGGCCTGAGCGGCTGTGGCGGGGCCGAAGACGAGGTCACCTACGTGTCGCTCGGGGAGGGGGCCACCTCCGAGGGCGAGTTCTGGGAGAGCCTCAACACGGCCTGCACCCTGCGCCTCCCCGTCTTGTACGTGGTAGAGGACAACGGCTACGCCATCTCGGTCCCGGTCCACCAGCAGGGCCCTGCGCCGGTCTCCGGGCTGGTGAAGGGCTTTACCGGCCTGTCTGTTCACCGGCTCGACGGCTGCGACTACTTCGAGGTGAGGAAAAAGGTCCCTGCCATCACCGCCGCCCTCCGGCGAGGAGAGGGGCCGGCGCTCTTGCATGCCAGGGTGACAAGGCCGCACTCTCACAGCAGCTCGGACACCCAAGCCAAGTACCGGCCTCGCCGTGAGCTCGACGCCGAGGCACGCCTCGACCCGATCGGCTTGCTGGAGGGCGCCCTGGTCGAGGGCGAGATGCTCTCGCACGAGGCCGTCGCCGAGCTCCGGGAGGCCGCCCGGCGCCTCGTGGCAGAGGCGGCCAAGGAGGCGCTGGCGGCGCCCCGGCCAGACCCCGCCACCATAACGTTGCACCTTCTCCACCTGCCCGTCCCCGACGAGAACGAGTGTTCCCACGAGAACGAGTGTTCCGACGAGAACGAGAGCGAGGAAAGGGTCGAAGGAAAGACCGCGCTCCCCACGGGGGAGCTCGCCATGGCCGGGTCCGCCGGCGAAGCAGCCCCCGTCGTCAACCTTGGCGAAGCCATAAGGCTTGCCCTGCAAGAGGCCATGGGCGAGGATGCCCGGGTCAGGGTCTTCGGCGAGGACGTGGCTGACGCCCCGCCCGAGGTACTGGACGAGCTCGAGGGCAAGGGCGGCGTGTTTGGCACCACGCTCGGCCTCCAGCGCAAGTACGGGGAGGACCGCTGCTACAACACGCCCCTGTCGGAGGCCAACATCGTCGGCAGGGCGGTGGGCCAGGGGGTGCGCGGCCTGCGCCCCGTGCCAGAGGTGCAGTTCTTCGACTACATCTGGACCGCCATGCAGCAGGTGAAGAGCGAGGCGGCGACCATGCGCTGGCGCAGCGCCGGCGCCTGGTCGTGCCCCATGGTGCTGCGGGTGCCGATCGGTGGCTACCTCACCGGGGGCGCCGTATGGCATTCCCAGTCCGGCGTGTCGATTTTCGCTCACGTGCCCGGCCTAGTGGTCGTCATGCCGTCGCGAGCAGTGGACGCCGTGGGGCTCTTGCGGACGGCCCTGGCTTCCGAGGACCCGGTCCTGTTCCTCGAGCACAAGCACCTGCTGCGCCAGCGTTACACGGAAGGGCCGTTCCCCCGCCAGGGGTTCCGGGTCCCCTTCGGACAGGGCCGCATCGTCCGCCCGGGCGAGGGACTAACGATCGTCACCTACGGTGCCACCGTCGAGCGCTCGCTCCAGGCGGCGGAGCGCACCGGGGCGAGCGTCGAGGTGATCGACCTGCGTTCGATAATGCCGTGGGACAAGGAACTGGTGGCTTCGTCCGTATCGCGGACAGGCCGGCTCCTCGTAGTGTCCGAGGACAACCTCACTTGCGGGTTTGGGGCCGAGGTGGCGGCTTGGGCGGGCGAGCACTGCTTTGGCGACCTCGACGCTCCCGTGGCCCGGGTGGGCGCGGCCGACACCCACGTGCCCTACGAGCCGTCCCTCGAGCGCGCCGCATTGCCCCAGGTCACCGACATAGAAGCGGCCGCTGCCCGCCTGCTCCGCTTCTGAGCGGCGTCGGCCCCGGCAGTAAAGTAGGGCGGTAAAAGTAGGGCGGTAAAGTAGGGCGGTAAAGTAGGGCGGGAAATGGTACGGAGCGGGCGGTTGCTGGGGCGCCTAGTCGTGGTCCTCGCTCTCTCGGGGGCTTTGCTCGCCGCCACGCTCGGGGCGCTCGGTTATTCCGCCGGCCGCTTGGTCACCAGGGCTGCGAGCAGCCGCGCTCTACCCCTTGGCAACCTGGTGAGCACCCCTGATGTGCCTTCTGTCATCTACGGGGCCGACGGTTCGGTGCTCGCCACCCTTCGGTCGACGCAAAACCGCCAGCCCGTCCCGCTAAAGAAGATATCCCCCCTGCTCGTGGACGCCGTACTCGACACTGAGGACCACAATTTCTGGGTGCACGGCGGCGTCGACATCGAGAGCATCGTGCGGGCCCTGCTCGCGGACATACGCGCCGGCGGGGCCGTCCAGGGCGGCTCGACTATAGCCGAGGAGCTGGCCAAGATCGCCTACCTCTCGGACCAAAAAACGCTCGTCCGCAAGGTGCGCCAAGCCGTGCTCGCTTTGCGCCTCGAGCAGAAGTACACCAAGGCGCAGATCCTCGACGCCTATTTGAACACGGTCTACCTGGGCAGTGGCGCTTATGGCGTCCAGGCGGCGTCTGAGGAGTACTTCGGCAAGAGCGCTTCGAAGGTCGACCTGGCCCAGGCCGCCCTGCTCGCCGGGCTCATCCAGGCGCCGAGCGGTTACGACCCGGTTTACAACCCGTTGGGGGCGAAGAGTAGGCGCGCCGAGGTCCTCGCCCGCATGGTGCACTACAAGTCGGT
>DAHWQF010000036.1:1075-13598 GCA_027334785.1 Acidimicrobiaceae bacterium | reverse complement strand
CTCAAGTCCTTGGGGCCCAATACCCAGCGGGGCTTCGCCGCTCGCTACGACGCCTTGGTCGCCCAAGGCCTCGCTGCCAACCCCGACCCGCCGCCCGGAAAAGAGCGGGACTACTACCAGCGCAAGTCCTTCAACCTGGCCACCGCCTTTGCCAAGCACCGCCGGCCCATCTTGAGGTTCATGTACGACCTGCAGACGCCCATGACCAACAACCAGGGCGAGCGCGACCTCAGGCCCACGAAGTTACACCGGAAAATATCAGGCTGTTTCCGCAGCCAACACGGGGCCGAGCGCTTCGCCCGCCTGCGCAGCTACCTCTCCACCACACGCAAGAACGGCGTACCGGCCATCACCGCTCTTGTCGACCTGTTCGACGGCAAACCGTGGATGCCGCCCTCGCCCCAATCGAGCTGAACACTTACCTCACCTCTCAGTTGATTGATCATATGGTTCCACTCCTTGTGCCAGTCATGGGGCACGGGGGGCTCCGAGGTCAGCTCGCGATCTGTCACTTTGACCTTGGTCTTGTAGGTCCTCGGGTACATCTGTACATGGCGCGCACTTTCAAGCTCTTCGTCTCGGTCGCACAAATGAGCTCGACGATCGTGCGGTAGAAGACGAGCGCCCGACCTAGCCAGTTCATCGAGATGAAGCTCCAGGTCTTGTGCTCGATCGTTACCTACACCTATTGGAGGGAAAACCGTTGTAGGGGTGCGGTGTTGTTGTCGCCACCCTGGTCGACGTGCACATCGACGACAAGGAAAGTGCAGTGCTGACCTGGAAGAGGGGCTACGGCTCCACCCCCTGCTTGTCTACTTGCTACCAGACGCACGAAGCCTTCGGCGGCAAGCTGCGGCCTGGGTGGCGGGGGCCAACACCGCCGACCACGTGGAGTTACTCGACCAAGCCGTGGCCCAGCTGCCGGTCCCGGCCAAGCAAGAGGGCCATGAAGGGGGCGTTGAGGGAGCTGGAACGCGCCGGCTCGGCTGGCGCGACCCCTCGCGGCCAAGGGCTGCTGCTCCTCGATCGGCTTCGAGGTCTCCGAGGCCGTGCGCTTCGCCATCTTGGACGGGCCAGCCGGCGCATGGGTGGTCCCGATGACTCTCGACATGGAGCACTGCGACGGTGCCAGGGTGGCCGGGGTCACGGCTCACCTGGACCTTTCTGCGTGGCCGGAGGGCACCAGGGCAATCTGCCGGTGGGCGGAGCCCCACGTCGGCGCCCAGTTCAACCTCTTCGACCCAGAGGGCTGGCGCGACCAGGTCTTCATCACCAACTCGGCCGACGAAGACATCGTCTGCCTGGAAGGCCGCCCCCGCTGGCATGCCCAAGCGAAGGACCGCACCAAAACCAAAAGCTGCCAAGGCCACGGGCCTGGCGCATATGCTGGGGCACTGCTTTGCCTCCAACGCCGTCTGGGCCTTTGTCGCGCTTCTGGCCCAGTGCCTCATGAGCTGCGCACAACGCCTGTGCCTGGACGGCTCGCTCGCCAAAGCCGAGCCCAAGCGCCTCCGCTACTGCGTGCTGCAGGTCGCCGGTTGCCTAGGCGCGTACCGGCCGGGGCACTTTCGTTTGCCTCAACGCCGCGTGGCCCCGAGCGAAGGCCCTGACCAGGGCCTTCGAGCATCCGAGGGTGCTCGACTTCGCCACAAGAGCAGGCTCTGGAGCCGGTCCGCCCCACGGCCGCTCCCGTGCGGCCTGCTTTGTCGAGCCCGCAAACAGCTCCCCGTCCGGCTTGACAGTTCCTGGGCGCCTTTTTGGAGCTCAAACGGTTTGTCACGACGCTCGAGCCTTCGCCACGAGCAGGGGGTCCCCAACTACTTCAGTGCCGCCCCGGTCACTAACGCCACCGCGTAGGGCCTCAACTCGAAGATCCAGACCATCAAGAAGATGGCCGACGGCCTCCACAACAAGGACCACTTCAAGACCGCCTTCTTCTTCCACTGCGGGAGCCTACTGCTCCCCGGCTACCCACGGAATTGCCAGATGACACGGGAACTCCTATGCGCCCGATGCTAGGTTCGCCAACACGGAGGTCGCGGTCCCTAGTCGGGCGTGGCCTGCGTCAAGGTGGCCTTTGGGTCACGCTGGCACTGTGGTTGGGGATGCGAAACGTGGATACAAGCGAGGCTATCATGCCCTTCATGATTGGGTTGACGGACGAGCACGTTCTAGTTAACACCAGCTTGCATCGGTGCCAACTAGCAAGTGATCTTAAGTGGGCTGTGACATGATAAGCATCGGAAACACACCTTGCCACATTGTGAACAACTGGCTCTGTATGCCATGTGGCGAAACGTCTGGGAGCGATGGATTGAATGATAGAGCACGTGCGCCCTACTGAGAAGGAGGGGCCTCTCGGGCTTAAGACCTCGGAGGCTGAGGCTAGCACCGTCAGGGCCCGTGTATTAGCGTTTTATCTACCACAATTCCACCCGGTTCCTGAAAATGATATGTGGTGGGGCACGGGTTTTACGGAGTGGTATAACGTAACCCGAGCGAGGCCGCTTTTCCGTGGCCACCGTCAGCCGCACCTCCCGTCCGATCTCGGTTTCTACGACCTGAGGGTGCCACAGACGCGCAAGTCTCAGGCAGACCTCGCTCAATCGTTTGGAGTGAGCGGATTTTGCTACTGGCACTACTGGTTAGCAGGGCGGCGACTTCTTGAGACGCCGTTTTCTGAGGTGCTGAAAAGTCGTGAGCCAGAATTTCCGTTCTGTCTGGCGTGGGCAAATCAGACGTGGACCGGCATCTGGCATGGCGCATCAGATCGCGTTCTGATCGAGCAGACGTACCCCGGCCCAGAGGACTATCGCGCGCACTTCGAGAGCCTCCTGGAGGCGTTCGAAGACCCTCGCTACCTGAGGGTCAACGGTCGTCCCCTCTTGTACATCTTCCGTCCAGAGGAGCTGCCGAATCCTCCTGGCTTCGTAGAGCAGTGGCAGAGCATGGCGATGTCGGCGGGGCTACCTGGACTGTACCTAGTTGCGGAAGTATCCGATCTTTTGGGAGATGGTGTCCGATACTTGGACTATAGGCGTCACGGGTTTGACGCGGGCGTCTATGTACGGATTCCGGTGTTGCGCACGCGGCGAGCTCTAGCCACGATGCGATTACGACGGAAACTACGGGGGGGGCCTGAGGTTTTGCCGTGCAGCCCAGACCTCCCCGGTCCGCCGGCAGGCCTGGATGACCCACTTTACCCGTGCGTTTACCCTAACTGGGACAACACGCCGCGCTCCGGTCGGCGAGGAGTGGTCGTAGTTGGCACGGGTCCGGAGCGGTTCAGGGCCCACCTCCGCACGGCCTTGGAGCGCGTAAAGTATAGGGAGACCGAGGAGCGGCTATTGTTTGTCAAGTCTTGGAACGAGTGGGCTGAGGGAAATTACCTTGAGCCAGATCAAGATATCGGATTGGGTTACCTGGATGCGTTGCGGGAGGAGATCGTCTTAGGTCGGCTAGCGCCAGAAGGGAAGGAGTAGGTGACGTGAACGCTGACCACGGGGGGAGCATGTACCGCAAAAGAGGCAGTGATTGGCGGCCGCGCGAGATGTCTCGTGGCCTTCGTATTGCGATGATTTCTTACTACCTTCCCAGCGAGAGCAAGATTGGTGTCGGCTATTGGGTCGATCAGCTAGCGCGAGAGATGGTGCGACGAGGTCACCAGGTGACCGTCTTCAGTTCCTGTCGCGCTCCCAACGGCTCGCCTTACGAGGTTGTTACCGTGCGGTTGAGCGGTCCCATGCGTACCTTCCGGTTCGCATGGGATCTGCGACATGCTGCTCTTGACGCCTTTGACGTGCTGCACGCCCATGGGGACGACTATTGGCTTTGGAGGCGGCGCACGGCGGCGCACGTGCGTACCTTGCACGGGAGTTGCTTCTCCGAGGCAATTCACATTACTGGCGGGTGGGAGCGTCTGCGAATGTTCGGGCTGGGTCTAGGCGAGGTACTTGCGAGCGTTGTGGCAGACAAGACTGTTGTCATCTCGCCGGGGACTCGCGTGTGGACGCCGTGGGTTCGCGAGGTGTTGGCAGACGGACCCGATGCTGAACGGTTCAAACGACCTCCGCAGCGCGAGCGAGAGAAGGCGCCCACCGTGTTGTTCGTTGGAACATACCAGCGTCGGAAGAGGGGTATGCTGTTGGTCGAGGCTTTTCGCAGACATGTATTGCCTGTCAATCCTGAAGCGCAGTTGTGGATGGTATCCGAAGACTGCCCGTCGTTCGAGGGCGTGATCCCGCTTGGACGTGTCAGTGATGAGCGGCTGGTCGACCTATACCACCGTGCATGGGTGTTCTGTTTGCCGAGTTCGTACGAGGGCCTGGGTATACCCTACATTGAGGCTATGGCTGCTGGCCTTCCCGTGGTGGCCACACCAAATCCGGGGTCTCGGTTTGTGCTGGGCGAAGGCCAGTACGGAATGCTGACAACCGAAGAACAACTGGGTACAGCACTTGCGGGACTCCTTCGTAACTCAGCCGAGAGGGAGCGACTATCCAAGTTAGGGCTGGAGCGTAGCGTGAGCTTAAGTCTTGCAAGGGCGGCGGACCGTTACGAGGAGATCTACTATCAGCTGGTTGGCCGGGCAGCCGGTCGCCGGTGTGGACATTGAGCAAGGGGCAACTGTTCAATGGGGTGGGTGTTGTGGGGATCGACCCGTCCCGGGGCGGGGAGCTGAGCGGGTGAAGCTGGCCCCCGTAGATCTGAGAGTGGAAGCTGCATCAGCTCCCTTAGTCGGCATGGAGCGGCCAGCCCGTTCCCCATCTAGTGTGGGTCATCCACCTGGAGGCGGAAGTTGCCAACATACGGAAGGAGCCAGCCGTCCATGACCAGTAATGCCACCTCGACGTTACTTGGTCTAGATGTCCACAAGAACACGATCTCTGGGGCAGTCTTGCGACCGGGTGACACCGAGGACATGCCGGACGTAGAAAAGATCTCCTTTGACGAGGAATCGGTCTGCAGTCTCATAGCCCGGTTGGGGAACGCCCGCCGGCTGAGGGCCTGCTACGAGGGTGGCCCCACCGGCTACGAGTTCGCTGGCTTCCTCGGTTTGCTGGTCGTCGCTTGCCAGGTGATCGCCCCAGCGCTCATGCTGAGGGCTCCCGGCGACCGGGTGAAGACCGACCTGTTGACCGAATTACAGAGGTAGCGGAGCAGCTCAGCGCTTGACCAAGGGACGGGGTCACTACGTTTCGGGCTCGTAATCAATGAGTGCGATGACCCAACCGACCTGAGCCGTCTGGTGGTGCCCCTGGCTGGCTCGCTGGAGGCGACTCGGGACCTGTTCCAGCCTTACCTGCTCCTCGACGCGGCGGGTGTACCCGTCCCGGTTGGCGGTGCCTACTTCGCCGAGCTAGTGCCGCGTCAGCGAACCTTCGCCCCTGACTGAGGGTCCACCACCCTGAGATCCTGGATCGAGCACGCTTGCTTGACCGGTGTCGGGCAAGGAGGTGCTTCGTGTCGAGGGAGGGCTTGTCAGTGCGTGAGGTGACGGCCGAGGAGGACAACAGGCTGCTGCGGATCGTGCGCCGGTCTTCGGGCTCGGTGGTGACGTGGCGTCGGGCGCAGATGGTGCTCTTGTCGGTGTAGGGGAGGACGTGGCCGGAATAGCCAAGGTCACCTTCACGAGCCCCGACCGAGTGCGCGAGGTGGTCAACAACTTCAATCGGGACGGCTTCGGTTCGCTCTACCCGCGCTATGCCGGCGGGCGCCCGCCGACGTTCACCTCGGCCCAGCGCCAACAGGTGAAGAAGATCGCCCTGTCGAGGCCGGCCGACCACGGCCTCCCGTTCTCGACCTGGAGCCTCGCCAAGCTGGCGGAGTTCCTGGTCGCCGAGGGGGTGGTCGACGACATCTCCCATGAGGGGCCCCGCGAGCTCCTCAAGCGCGAGGAGGTGTCCTTTCAAGCGGTGCAGACCTGGAAGGCCTCCACCGATCCCGACTACGAAGAGAAGAAGGACCGGGTCCTTGAGCTCTACGACATAGCAGAGGGCAAGGCAGGGCCCGGACCAGAAGATCCCGTCGTCGTCTTCTCGATGGACGAGTTCGGGCCGCTCAACCTCCTGCCCCGCCCCGGCCGCCAGTGGGCGCCGGTCGTGTCGCGGAGGAAGAAGGGGACGACCAAGTCCCCGCGGCGGCGGCGCATCCGGGCCACCTACCACCGCACCAAGGGCGTCCGCTACCTGTTGGCGGCCCTCGACATGAACAAGGACAAGATGTACGGCCACGTCAAGAAGACGAAGAACCGCACCGAGTTCGTCGCCTTCTGCCGCTACCTGCGCAGCCTCTACCCGCCGGAGGTGCGCATCGCGATCGTCATGGACAACTTCAGCCCGCACCTGTCGACGCAAAAGGACGCACGCGTCGGCGACTGGGCGGCTGAGAACAACGTCGAGCCCGCCTACGTGCCCACCAACGCCTCGTACCTCAACCGGATCGAGTGCCACTTCACGGCGCTCCGTTACTTCGCCCTCAACGGCACCGACCATCAGACCCACGAGGAGCAGAACTCGATGATCCGCCGCTACATCGCCTGGCGGAACCGCCACAAGGAGGACGAGGCACTTCGTGCCATTTCATTGCGCAAAGGTTCCCTGACGCGGCACTAGCTGTCTGCAGCAGGCTGGCCACGACTCAGCGCTCTTAGGGGATGGACCTCTTGCGCTGGTTCCGTTTCATGGCCGCCCTCGACGTCACCTGGGACCAGGCTAAGCTACGAGGGCTGAGAGGCGGGACTTCTGCCGCTGGCTCGTGCTCGCCCCGAATCAGCGGCGCCTGCATCGGTGGAGTCGAGGCGCTGCCCCGCCGGCAGTACCTTAGCGGCCCGCACCGAAAGCGTGGACTGACAAGCGGTCCCGGGGCCGCACTACGCACCAGCGACTGTCGCTCACGCCGAGAGGGTTCTGCGTGCCTTCTACGACCTCCACATCGCGGAGGGCGACACGCCCGGCCGATGGTAAACCCCTTCTCTCTCCCGCGGCGCCCGTCGCGGGCGGGTGGACGTGCACCACAACCCCCTCTCGTCGTTCGTAAGGACACGCCGTGGCCGCTACCGGCCGAAGCTCAGCACGTGCCTGCCGAGGATGATCCCCGATGACGCCTTCGACGAGCTCTTCGCCGCGCTTTCCTCGCACCGCGACCGGTCGCTGGTCGCCTTCTACGTATCGATGCCCCGATTACCCAGGCGCTGTTCCAGGTACTGGTGCCCCTGCGGCTCCTGCACGACGGCTTCCGACTGGCCGACCTGCGAGCGCTCCTCGCCCCGTCGCTCGGGTTCCCCCAGAGCGCGATGACCCCGGGCCGCATGAGCTGCCACCTGCGCCGGCTCCGCCTGCACGGCCTTATCGAACGCGTCCCCCACGGCCACCGTTACACCGTCACCGACGCCGGCCTCAAAGCGGCACTGTTCTTGAGCCGTGCTTACAGCCGCTTCATCCTGGGCGGCATGGCCGACGCCACGGGGGCGACCGGCCCACCGCCTCGTCGGAAGGCCCTCCGGGCCCTCACAGCCGAGCTCGACGACCTCGCCGCTCGATCGGGCCTCGCCGCCTGAACTCACACGATAAATAACCCAGCGCTCTTAACCCCTTCTCCTCAAACTTGACTCATTTACAACAAGCTTGGGAGGTCAAGGGTGCTCGCAGATATGCGGCCGTGGGACCGAGACTGCTCCGCCACTTGCGCTGTGGATCCGCCCGCTTCCACGACGGCATCGGAGGCGACGAACGTGACAGTAGTCCTATTTCAACCTACTGAAGGGCCATTTACCGACCAACGCAGGAGAAGCGTCGCAATAGTGTCATCCATAACGGCCTGGTCGACATTCACGGGTACAAGGTGCGCGGTGTTGTCAATACCAAAGGACGCACAAGGTGCAGACGCGTACAGTTCATGCAGCGCGTGACCGAATGCCAGCCAGCCCTGGTTGCCGCGCCCGTTGCAGGAGACAACTAACGTGCCGAGCGACTGTCGTGTGATCAGCGGCCGCAGGCGGTGAAGTGCCCCGACCTCCAGAGAGTCGATACGGGCGGCGCGCACCGGGCAGCACTGAGGGACGACATCAGTCAATGTGTCAGGTCCCGTTATTCCCCGGAGCTGCGCCGCGCACTCATTTGCGGTCGCACTCTCCCACAGCAACTCATCCGCGCCCGCAACTAAAACGCGTCCGAACTTACCCACACGCCTTGCTGCCGGTATTGCGAAAGCTCCGAGGCCAGCGCCCAGATCTATGTACCAGTCAGTTGGCTTGAGCACGCCACATACGTAGTCAACTGACCGAAGCACGACTTGATCGCCTAACAGGAGACGCGCCGTCAGAACGTTGTCGGTGGAGGGCGCGAAGAGCATGGAGCGGTCTGGCAGCATTATTCGTATGCGCTCACGTCCACTGTAGCAAGCTGTGATAGTTGGGATCCCGTCGAGAAGCCGCCCGCGCAGAGATCGTGCAGCTAGTCCGAGAGCCCGACGCGCAGGGCGCTTTGCTCGGTCGATCGTCCAGTTCCTCGTACGGGTCGCGATCGTGGGACGATCGTGATAGGTAGACACCCAGGAACCAGCCCAGTGATGGACGGCAAGGGTATGCGGCGTCAAACGGGTTGGAGAGTATGTGTCCGTGTACAAATAAGGATAGAAGACTTCAGCGGGAAGCACTGTGAGATCCTTCCTGGAGCCGAGGACGGCGGCGAGGAAGAGGGGACCGGTTGAGAAGTTGGGTGGAACATCTATGGGCAGGGACGGATAGGTTAGCAGGAGATCCATTGCCTCCCTGATGCCGGGGTGCTGCGGAGGGCAGCCCAACACTCCATTGTTGAGCTCCCTACCATTGCAGCTAGCTGCGAACAAGCCGAGCGGAAGAAGCGGCTCGAACGGAGAAAGGGGCTCAATATCGGTGTCGACATAAATCCCACCGTAACGCCAGAGTAGTTCCAGACGTACGAGATCGGCTAACTGCGCTGCCGTCCTGCAGGAGGGAAAGAGGTGTCCGAGTTCAAAGTCAGCAGGGTCGAGGGGATCTCTCCAAGTCCTCATCTCCCATCCGGGATTAAGATCGGCAAAGCGCTGCCAGTAAAGCTCCGCTTGCTGTGAGGTTGTGCCAAGGCAGATGCGGTGCAGGATGCGAGGAGTAAGCATCGGGTCAGTCTCCGAGAATGGGGTCAGGAGGGAGCGCCTCGCTGAGAGGGTTGGGGGCCGGGAACGTATGTGCCGCGAAGCGGGTCGGGGAAGACGCTGTCCAGCGAAGTAGTAGGAGGCGGGCCACGTGCTCCGGCGTATGTTCGGTGGCGATGTGGCGGCGGCCGCGAGCCCCAAAGGCTTCAGCGCCCGGCACATCGCTGAGGAGGCTCTGCAAATAGGGGAGAAGTCGCTCGGGTTTAGTCGAGCAATCGAGAGCGGCTCCGTCGCGCAAGCAGTCGGCAGTCCCTCTGGAGTCCGTTGTTAGTACCGTGCAGCCGGCGGCAAGGGCCCAGATGATTGGGCCACTAACGGCGGCCCAGTTAGCGGGAGGGGACTGGTTGAGCCGATGTCTAACTACGAACTGCGCAGTTTTGAAGGTCTCGGCGAACTGAGCCGCGTCGACCGTGCCGGTGAAGTCGACGCGGTGCGCGATACCAGCGGCTTTGATGGCAGAGGCAACTTCGCGCCAATCGTTGGAAGGCATGGACCCGATGCGAAGCCGGTAGGGTTCGGGAACGAGCCCAGCTGCAAAGGCCTGTATGAGGGGATCGAGATCTCTTGCGCTGAGATATCCCGGACAGTATACAACGGGCTGTTTGCGCGTGGGCTCAAGAGGAGTAGCCACGTGTGGGATTGGGTATACGGGCAGGGCGTCGTACCGCTGAGCAAGTGCTCGCGCTCCAAGGCGCGAAAGAGCGAAGACGGCTCCTGCCCGCATTAGCAATAGGCGCTCAAGGCGCGGGCCGAACCGTAAAGATAAATAGGTGCCCAGCCGTCGAGTACCACGTCGGTCCAGCGGGGAGAAGAGCATGGCAGGGCCAACAAGTGCGGGAGGGTCGTGGCATACTAGCCAGACGCGGCTCGCACGGGTGAGTACGAGAGCTATAGCAGCGTAAAACTCTGCCAAGGCGCGTCCGGAGAGATCGATGACCGTGATGTCTGGACGGAATCGTAGTGCGGCTAATAGAGACCGGGCGACCGTTTTTAGGACGACTAGAGGCTTCTGAGTTGCGGCTGCGGGTAATGGCAGGCCAATCATTCGGACCCGCCCAGTGATGCATAGGACCTGTCGGAATTGCTGGGAGTACTGAGCGATACCACTTGGAGACGGGGGTATCTTGGTGATGTACATCGAACGGAGGCGGTGCGGGGCAGGCACCCCGGTGGGGTTGGTGGGGGCGCCAGTGGGTGTTGCTGTCATCAGTAATAGCGAGGGCCGTACGTAATTGCGTAGGTTTGATTTGGGCTGCGGTGACCTATCGGCCTTGCAGGAACTCCAGCCACCTTTGTCCAAGGAGAGACGTCCTTTGTGACTACGGCCCCGGCAGCGACGACGGCGCCGTCGCCAATGTGCACGCCCTTCGTGACGATGGCCCGGCTGGCTATCCAGACGCGCTGACCGATTGTAATGGGTGCCGTCCGGCCGGGGAAACCGGGGTCATCGGGGTCGTGGTCGGCCGTGATGAGAAGGCAGTGACTGGCTATAACGGTGTTGAGGCCGATGGACAGTCCGCCTCGTGCGTCAATCTGGCAGTAGCGACCGATGTGGACGTTGCCAGCAATAGTGAGGCGCGAGGGAGCAAGAAATTCCGATCCAGCGAAGAGGTAGGTATGTTGGCCGATAGTAGCCCCGAGTTGGCGCAGAAGGGTGACATGTAGCCAATTGAGGGGAAAGTGCGTGAATATTCGGTTGAATGACAGTTCAGCGAGGGCGCGGGGATTGATAGGGCGGCGCACATAGCGGAAACGCGAAGGACGTGGCATAGGTTACGGACTCAGGGGAGGGTTCGACGAGCAGTACGGCCGGGCGCCATACCTCGCGTAGGGTCGCGGTCGGCGGCTACGACCGGTGTGCCGGCCACCGGTTCGTCAAGTGCTGCCAACCTGAAGCCCTCATAGGTGGGGGGGACGACCAGGTTGGTCATGGGCGCACGGCTGGTTGCGGCAGGGGCTCGTTCAGACTGAGTGTCGTGTGGCCGTCGACGAGGGAGGAAACGCGTTTGTAGAAGTCGTCTGTACGGGCTAGTTCGTCCAACGTGCCGAAGGCGCTGAGGCGCCCGCCGTCGATCACCAAGACTCGGTCACAGATGCGTAACACGGACAGGCGGTGTGCGATGATGAATACAGTGAGGGAGCGGCGGAGGCCAGCCAGGGAAGCCTGGACGGCTGCCTCCGAGGTGAGGTCGAGAGCGTTGGTGGCTTCGTCGAGCACGAGGAGCCGGGGTTGGCCGACCAGGGCGCGAGCGAGGCAGATCCGCTGGCGTTGGCCGCCGGAAACAGCATCGGCCTGTTGACCTATGACGGTGGCGTAGCCGGCAGGCATCTTCTCGATGTCTTCATGGATATAGGCAAGGCGCGCCACGCGCTCGATTTCGGCCTGTCCGACATCGCGGAAGAAACGGATGTTGTCTGCCACCGTGCCCGTGAAGAGCCGAGGTTCTTGTGGGACATAGGCTACCTTCCCGTGCCAATCGTCGCGACGGAAGGTGCTCGCCGGGATGCCGTTCAGGAGATAGGCGCCAGCGTCAGGGTCCCGGAGGCGTAGTAGCAACTGGGACAGCGTGGACTTGCCAGCTCCGGTCGGGCCGATCACACCTATAGTTTCGCCCCCTTGGACATCGAAGGATATGTCGTGGAGCACGGGTCGGCCTGCCCGGTAAGAGAAGGAAACGCGTTCGAAGGCTATGGTGCGGACGTCTGGGAGGGGGGAACTTCCGGGGTTTGGGGCAGAAGCTCGGTAGCGCTCCACCGAGCCGAACAGGCGGTCCAAGTACGGCATGACCTGGATGATCGCGTGATTGGAACTCTGCAGCTGTTGGCCGTAAGACGAAGCGCGCACGAGGATGAGGACCACCGCTCCGAGGGAGGCGAGGTTCCCTGCATGAGCGAAATAAATGACCGTTATCCCGCCGACGATGATGAAGTAGATGGCGCTCTGGTATACGCCAGCCACTATGCGTAGCGTCAGGTTGGCCTGAAACGAAGCATTGCGCGCGGCCTCGACGAGCCCGGCGATTCGTGAGCGATAAGCGCTGGTGGCTCCGAAGACCTCCGCTTCCTCGGCGAGGCGCACCGATTCGCTGATGCCCCCGGCCTGGTCTATATAGGCCTGCGAGCTGTCGCTTGCCGCCTTGCGGCCAGCTCGGTCGAGCGGCCGGAACGCCGCGAAGAGGACGATGGCGCTGCCGAGGACCACGGCGGCTGCCATGGCGCTGAGCGAGAATGCCGAGGCTACGAGGGCAAGGAACATGGCACCGGCAGAGATGACGGCCGCCACGTTCATGACCGCACCGACGGCTTGGTTGATCTGGTCGGTCATGAGCTCTTGGAAGTGGCCTTCTTTGTC
>DAHWQF010000036.1:0-894 GCA_027334785.1 Acidimicrobiaceae bacterium | reverse complement strand
AGCGGCCCAGTGGCGACGGCGACGGCGTGGCCCTTCAAGACCATGGCGGCGGCGATATTTGCCATGAGGGCGAGGATGCCGGCTTCGATTAGCCCGGCTACCAGAGAAAGAGCCCCGAGTACTGCGACGGGCAACATGCGCTGGCCCAACATGGGGCGGAGCTTCTGCCAGCCCCGGTAGAGGCTTGTCCTGCCCAGGGTGCGCGCCAAGTGGGAGGCGCTGTCCCTCCTCGCTACGCGCGTACTCGTGTGGGCTTTAGTGGGCACGGGCTGTCCCGAGCGTGTGGTTTGTGGACGGCTGCGCCGGTGCTGGTGGTTGGCGGGGCCGGTGGTGCGGCAAGAGGTCTGCAAACAGTGTGGCGAACCACTTTGAGCTCTTTTCCAACCACACTTCGATCGGCACGGAGGGCTCCCAGGCGAGGAGCCTCTTCGCGAGGGCGACGTTTGCCATGAGGGCAAGATAACAGGCGTAGGAGAGGGCAGCTATCTGGCAGCACTCATAGTGGTGTCACAACCATTTAGAGTGGCATATACCCGTGCCGCTTTGCTGATCGTTTGGAAGCGGAACGTGAACTTCGCCCATGAAGGCACATGCGCGGCTACCGCTTTTTCCGGTATATCCCGGTTGACTATGGCGCCACGGCCGACACGCGCCGTTGTATCCGGTGGCGACCCCTTCGGGATTGTCAACTTCGACCCCAGCCAGACATTGGATGCTGCTACGACGTCGGTCAGCACCGCTCCCCGTCACGGGTCGGCAGGTCTGGTCTGGCGACGTCGCGGTCATGGTCCCTGATCGAAAGCGACTCGGAAGTGAGACAGTTGGTGCCAATCCGAACTGAAGACCTGGCAGCGACCGTGCAGTGGTGCCCAAAGGAGGTGCGGGACCCGACCT
>DAHWQF010000369.1 GCA_027334785.1 Acidimicrobiaceae bacterium | reverse complement strand
CATTTTCAACGCCAAGAACGCTACCCGCGCCGACGCTACGGTTTCCCAGGTGGCCAAGGCAGTCCTTTGCGTGCAACCGGTTGCCGAACGGGGTGGCTCTGACCAGGCGCTCTTGCGCTTGGCGCGCCAGCTCGCCGGCGCCGGCTGGGAGGTCCATGTCGCCGTCCCTGGGCCGCCTCTGCTCGACTTCTCGTTCGCCACTGTCCACATAGTCCCGATGAGGCGGATCAGCACGAGCCACAGCCTCAGGGCCTGGCTCGCCTACGCGTGGGGCTGGCCCGGCAGCGTGGCACGGCTCTGGCGCCTGGCACGGCGCGTTGACCTGGTGCAGAGCAATTCTCTCCACTCCTGGTACGGCTGGGCGGCGGCCTGGTTGGCCAAGAAACCCCATGTCTGGCACGCCCGCGAGATCGTCACCCAGTCGCCGGCCGCGCTTCGCCTCGAACGGTTCCTAGTTGGCCGCTTCGCCGTTGAGGTGCTGGCCGTCTCCGAGGCGGTCGCGGCCCAGCTACCTGGTGCCAATGTCACCGTCGTGCGCGAGGAGGCTGACCCCGCCGAGTACTTCCCGGAGCGAGCGGGCCGGGCCCGGGCACGCCTCGGCCTCGACGACAGCGTGCCCACTGCTGGCTACGTCGGCCGGGTCGACACCTGGAAGGGGGTGGACGTCTTCTTGGAAGCGTTCGCCCAACTTCAAAACCAACGCCCAGGGGTCGCCGGCGTGGTGGCGGGGGGGAACGTGGCTGGCAAAGAGGCCTACGCCCGGGATCTGGCCCAGCGCGCAGCCCAGCTCGGCGTCCGCTGGCTCGGCGCTCTTTCTGGCGAGGGGGCCGCTGACCTGCTCGCAGACCTCGACTGCCTGGTCTGCCCCTCGACCGAGCCCGAGCCTTGGGGCCTGTCGGCCGTGGAGGCGCTGGCTTGCGGGACCCCCGTGGCCGCCACCGACGCCGGCGGGCTCCGCGAGGTCCTGGCCGGCCTGGGGCGAGAAGCAGGCGTCCTAGTGCCTCCCGGGGACGCGGACGCCCTGGCAACGGCCATGGGGCACCTGCTACCAACATCAACCAGCGCCCGCGCACGGCGTTCCCGCCCCGTGCTCCGTTCGGGGCCCCCGCCGCCTTATCCCGAGCTGTTCGAACGGGCCAGCCGGGCTAGCTTGGCCCGGTGCCCAACATCACCGAAGCCGACGCCATAAAAGACGTCTTGATCGTGGAGCCCGACCGCCACGGGGACGAGCGAGGGGTGTTCATGGAGACTTACCGCCGCAGCTGGTTCCCCCTCGGCCGGGAAATGGTCCAGGCCAACCGGGCCGACCGAGCTGCAGGAGCCGTAGTCGGGCTTCACTACCACCTGCACCAGGCGGACTACTGGACCGTCCCCCGGGGGCGGGCCCGTGTCGTGCTCCACGACCTGCGGTCCGCTTCACCGACCGACGGGGCCACCCTTTCGCTCGAGCTCGACGAGTCCAACGCATTCGGGGTGTGGATACCTCCTGGGGTCGCCCATGGTTTCGCCACCTTGACCGACCTCACCATCACCTACATGGTCGACAGCTACTACAACGCCGACGACGAGCTCGGCCTCGCCTGGGACGACCCCGACGTCGCTGCGGACTGGGGGGTGACCAACCCGGTGCTCTCCAAGCGCGACCAGGCCAACCCCCGCCGGGGAGCTATTCCACCCGATCTCCGGCCCCACATCGGCCTGCGCCGGTGAACACCGGGCAAGCGCCGGCAGGCGGCCGGACGCAGGCAGTGGCGGCCGAAGCAGGGCCGAGGCCAGGGCACTCAGGGGCTGGGGGGTCGCCGGCGGGCGGAGCGGCGCTGGCCGTCACCGCCATCGCCGGCGGTGTGGGCGCCGCCCGCATGCTTTCGGGGATTGCCAGCGTGGTGGGGCAACGGTCGATGACCGCCGTGGTCAACACTGGCGACGACACGGTTCTTCACGGGCTCCACGTGTGCCCCGACCTCGACACGGTGACCTACATGATGGCGGGTGTGTCCAACCTGGAGACGGGCTGGGGCCTCGCCGGCGAGACCTGGGGCGTTATGGAGGCGCTGGCAGCCTTCGACGCCGTCGCCGGCCGGAGCCTCGCGTGGTTCCGCCTGGGGGACAAAGACCTGGCCACGCACCTTTACCGCACGGGCCGGCTGGCCGCGGGGGCAACTCTTTCCCAGGTGACGTCGGATATCGCCACGCGCTTCGGAGTGGAAGCACGCTTGTTGCCCATGAGCGACCAACGGGTCGAGACCCGAGTGACCCTGGCCTCGGGGGAGGTGGGCTTCCAGGAGTACTTCGTCGGCCTTGGGCACGCCGTCCCCGTAAAAGCCGTCCGCTTCGCCGGCTCGGAGGTGGCCCGCCCTGCCCCGGGTGTCCTCCAAGCCATCGAACGAGCGGACATCGTGGTGATATGCCCCTCCAACCCAGTCGTTTCGATCGGGCCGGTGCTGGCCGTGCCGGGAGTGGCTGAGGCCATCGTCCGCCGGCGTGGGGCCACTGTAGCCGTCTCCCCGATAATCGCCGGCAAGGCCCTGAAGGGCCCCGCCGACCGGATGCTGGCCGAGCTCGGCTACGAGCCTTCGGCGGCCGGCGTCGCCGAGATGTGGGCACCCTATGCGGCCGCGATCGTGGTCGACAATGCCGACGCCGGCCTCGCCCCCCGCATCGAGGCGCTCGGTGTCCGCTGCGTGGTCGCGCCTTCGGTCATGTCGGGGCCGGCTGAGGCGGCTAAGCTGGCCGAAGCCGCCCTGGGAGCCGCCCCTTGACCGCGGCCCCATGCGTTGTTGCAGACGTAAGTGGTCAAATAGGCCGTTTTCGTCTGCAAGAACGAGCCGGCGCTATATGCGTGCGCGGCCAAGGGTGATCTCGCTCGTACCGGTGGAGGGCATCGGGGAGATCTCGCCCGGAGACGAGATCGCCGAACTGGTGCTCGCCCATGGCCAGCTGGCCGACTACGACGTGCTCGTAGTGACGCAAAAGGCCGTGTCCAAAGCAGAGGGCCGCCTGGTGCCCGCGGCCGGGCCCGAGGACCGCCGGCGGATCGTGCTCTCGGAGAGCGCCCGGGTCCTGCGCGAGCGGGGCGATCTCCTCATAAGTGAGACCCACCACGGTTTCGTGTGCGCCAACGCCGGCGTCGACCTCTCCAACGTGGCCGAGGGCTGGGCAAGCCTGCTCCCTCTCGACCCCGACCGGAGCGCCCGCCACATCCGCGACGCGCTGAGGGCCCGGGGAGGGGTCGAGGTGGGCGTCATCATCTCGGACACATTCGGGCGGCCCTGGCGCCACGGGCTCACCGACGTGGCCATCGGCTGCGCCGGCATCGCCGCCGTGGTTGACCTGCGCGGCAGCCCCGACGCCGGCGGGCGTACGCTTTCCGCCACCGAGGTCTGCGTGGCCGACGAACTGGCGGCAGCGGCCGAGCTCGCCAAGGGTAAGGCCTCGGGTGTCCCCGCGGTGGTGGTCCGGGGGGTAGACCGCAGCTGGTTCAGAGAGGCCTCGGTGAAAGCCGAAGTGGTACGGCCCTACGCGCTGGACCTCTTCCGCTGAGAGCCCTCCAAACCGCCCCGCCGGCGAGCCCCACCCCGCTCTCGGACCTGAGGAACCCTACCCGTTCGACCTGTTGTGCTGGGACCACTCGAGCACCGCCGCCGTACCCTGTTCGAGCGTGGTCCAAGGCTTCCAGCCGAGGTGTATGGAGGCGCGCGCCGGGTCGAGGCAGCTGCGGTCGAGCTCGCCGGGCCGGGCGGGCGCGTAAACCGGTGGCTGGGTAACGCCGGCATTTTTCGCCATCGCCCAGTACAGCTCGTTGACGCTCGTTTCCTGGCCTGTGCCGATGTTGCAGAGGAGCCCGCTGCCCCTTTCTCCGGCGCGGGAGAAGGCGTCCACGACGTCGTCCACGAAGACAAAATCACGGGTCTGCTTGCCGTCCCCGAAGATCAGGCAGGGTTCGCCGGCGGCGATGCGGCCGGCAAAGATCGCCACCACGCCTGCCTCACCGTGGGGGTCCTGGCGCGGCCCATAGACGTTGGCCAGGGCGAGCGCGGTGTACTCGAGGCCGTGCAGTTCCCGGTAGGCGAAGAGGTAATCGCCCACCGCCTTCTTGGCGACCCCATAGGGCGAAAGGGGGTGCTGGGGAGCCGACTCCTTTATGGGCAGTTCGCTGGCGTCGCCGTAGATGGTGCCCCCGCTCGAGGCAAAGACCACCTTGCGGGCGCCGGCGGCGCGC
>DAHWQF010000368.1 GCA_027334785.1 Acidimicrobiaceae bacterium | reverse complement strand
GGTACGCACGCGGTGGCGTGCTGGTGGCCGATCGCCCAACCCGTGGCCGGCACGAGCACGCGATGAGCTCTCTCGTCCCCGTCCTCGAGGCACGAGGCGTTTCGAAGTCATACCGGTCCCGTCATCGCAGCGTGCAGGCACTCGACGGGGTGAGCCTGGCCGTCCCCGCCGGCGCCACCGTCGGTGTCGTCGGTGAGTCGGGTTCGGGGAAGTCAACGTTGGCCCGGCTGTTGCTCGCCCTGGACCAGCCGACCGAGGGGACCGTCTTGTACCGGGGCGCACAGGTGAGTGGGCGCCGGGAGCGAGAACTGGTCGAGTTCCGCCGGCGGGTGCAGATCGTGTTCCAGGACCCCATGTCGTCGCTCGACCCCCGCATGCGGGTCTATGACTTGCTGGCCGAGCCGTTACGGGCGCTCGCGGTGCCGGGCGACCAACGTGAGCGCGTGGCTGCACTGCTTGCGTCGGTCGAACTACCGGCCGACGCGGCAAGGCGTTACCCGCACCAGTTCTCAGGCGGCCAGCGCCAGCGCATTGCGATCGCGCGCGCCCTCGGCCCCTCCCCTGAGGTGTTGGTGGCTGATGAACCAGTGAGCGCGCTCGATGTGTCGGTGCGAGCCCAGATCCTCAACCTGCTCGCTTCGCTCGTGCGCGACTTCAATCTGACCCTCGTGTTCATCTCCCACGACATGGCTGTCGTGCGCCATTTGTGCCGCTCGGTGGCGGTCCTTTACCGGGGGCACCTCGTGGAGACCGGGCCGACGGAGCAGATCTACCAATCGCCGCAACACGAATACACAAGGGAGCTACTCGCAGCGGCACCGCGGGTGCGCACAGAGCGGGTGAGGGCGCACTGAGCCCAGTCTTTGCCGGCGACGCCGAGCGATGGCCGGCCACCTCCGGCGCCTGTTGCACCTAGGGCACTCCTCGGTACGGTGGACCGGTACAGGGACGGCGCCGGGCTCGGCCGGCTAACCCGGGCCGCCACTTGCAGGGCTTCCGGGCGCAGCCAGTGCCGAGGAGCATCGGGTAGACGAACCTAGACGAAGGGCGCGAGATGAGGTGCAGATGGCTGGAGCAGTTGACGACGAGCCGATCGTGACGGAGGCCACAGCCGGTGTCCCGTCTCGTCCGGGGTCGAAAGACGGCCCGTTCATGACCAGCGGCAAGCGCCGACCACCCAGGGCGCTGCTTTTGGCGAGCGCGGGAGCCGTGGTGGCTGCCCTGCTCGCGTTCGTCCTACTGCCTAAGCCCTCGTCTGGGAAGGGGACTAACCTTGCGGGGGCGAACCCGGGCGGGGTGCCCGTGGCCGGCTTGGTCGACGGCCCGACGGCCAACCTGCTCCAGTTGGACGTCTTTAGCCATTGGTTCCAACCGGCGAACTTCAGGCTCACCGACCAGTACGGCCAGGCCGTCGCGCTCGACCAGTTCCGAGGGAAGGCGGTCCTGCTCTCGTTCAACGACGACCGATGTGCCGACCTGTGCACCCTGTTGGCCCAGGACATAGTGGCCGCCAACCGCGACATGGGCCCCGTCACCAAGCACGTCGTGTTCCTCTCGGTCAATGTAAACCCCTTCTACCCAGAGGTGCGCTATGTGAGGTCCTGGACCGACAGCCACGGGCTCGGGCGCGAGGCCAATTGGATCTTCACTACCGGGCCGGTGAAACGGCTCGAGTCCATCTGGAAGCGCTACGGCGTCACCGTGGCCCTTGACAGGAAGGCCAAGACCGTCGTGCACAGCGCCGACCTCTATTTCATCACCCCGGCCGGGCACGCGGTCGCTCTCGGCGAGTTCGGGAACAACGATGCCGACACGGCGCTCTTTGCCCACGCCTTGGCCCAGGTGGCGGTCGACCTCCTACCCCCCTCGCAGCGTGGCCATGTGGGCGGGCCGTCGGTACCGGCACCGACCCGCACCAATGCCACGGTCGGGGCCCCGGCCCCCTCGTTTGACCTGTCTCTCCTCAACGACCCGCGCCGGGCGCTGTCATCATCGGCCTTGCGCGGCAAGTACGTTGTCATCAACTTCTGGGCGAGCACATGCACCGCCTGCAAACAGGAAATGCCCCACCTAGAGCAGGCCTACCGTGAGATCTACCGGGACCTCGGCGAGAAAGTCGCCTTCGTGGGCGTCGACGTTTCGGACCAGCGCTTGGCAGCACTCGCGTTCGCCAAGCGCGCCGGCGTGACCTACTCTGTCGTGTCGGACGCTTCGGGCGCATTGGCCGGCGCTTACCGTATCCCCGGCCTGCCGTTCACGGCCGTCGTGGGCCCGCACGGAAAGGTGCTCATCCGTCACCCCGGCCCGCTAACCGCCGAGCAGCTCAAGTACGTCGTAGAAAACGAGGCGGCCCTGGGGGGCGCCACCGGCCTCGCGAGCAGCGGGTGAGCGCGGTTGGTACTCGTACCGCCGGGCCAGAGGCGCCCGGTAGCATGAGGCATTGATGCTGGTGCCCGTGTTGGCCTATGCCAACGCGCCCAGCTCAGCGGTGAGCCTGCACATCCTTGTTACGGGGGTGCAGACTGGCGCGCTCGCCATACTGGCCGACACTTTGGAAGCCTTCGCTCTCGGGCTTTACTTCTTCGGGCTCTGGCGGCTCTCCCGGCGACGGCGCCACTGGCCGGCGTGGAGCACCGCGGCCTACGTAGCCGGCGTGGCCATGCTCTGGGTGGCGGTCGGCTCCGGCGTCGCCGCCTACGACGACGTCAGCGTCACCATGCACGTCGTCCAGCACATCTTGCTCATGATGGTGGCGCCCCCCCTCATAGCCCTGGGTAAACCGGTGACCCTGGCCGCTCAAGCCGCCAGCCGGGCCAACCAGGTACGGCTCTTGAAAGTCGTCCACAGCTCCCCGGTCGCCGCCCTCACCTTCCCAGTCGTGGCGTGGCTCCTCTACTACGGCACGATGTACGGCGACTTCATGACGCCGATCTACCCGTACTCGGTGGCGCACCCCCTCTTCCACGACGCGACCCACCTGTGGTTCTTCCTCGTCGGCTACCTCTACTGGCACCCCCTGGTCGGCCTGGACCCGGCCCGTTGGCGCTGGCCCTACCCGGTGCGGATCGGCTCACTGTTCCTCGGCATGCCCTTCGAGGCTTTTTTGGGGATCAGCATCTCGGACCTTCGCACCCCGCTCGCCCCGATCAACACCTTGGCCGACACACACAGGGCCGGCGACACCTTTTGGGTCGTCGCTATGGCTGCCACCGGCTTGTGCCTAGCCGTCGTCATTGTCCAGTGGTACCGCCAGCTCGAGCGGGAGACCCCGAGGGAGGACCGCCGGGCCGAGGCGGTGGGGGCCGAGAGCCGAGCGCGAGCGGAGCAGCTCGGTGTCCACGATGTGCCCGAGGGTTTCACGGTCCCCTGGTGGCGCTTGGCCGAGCTCGAGGCGAAGCGTCGTCGTCGTGGAGCTGACGGGAATTGAACCCGTGGCCTTCGCCATGCCATGGCGACGCTCTACCAACTGAGCTACAGCCCCGCTTGGACCCATTGACACTATCACCCAGTGGCCGGACGCTGAGGCAGAAGTACCCGTAGGGCCACAGTACGCGTAGGGCCGCAGTACGCGTAGGGCCGCAGTACGCGTAGGGCCGCAGTACGCGTAGGGCCGCAGTACGCGTAGGGCCGCAGTACGCCGTAGGGCCGCGCCGGCGAGGTCAAGGAATCTCGGCACACTTTATGGTCGAGCGGGCGGGGCTGGGCCCGGCTCCGCCGGCGCCGGGGCAGCTGGGTAGACCGGGCGCGACGCTCAGCGTGGCGGCAACAGGGAGAGGTCGTCCCGGCTGATCAGGCCGGTAGCGAGGGCCCACTCGGCGAGGTGCTGAAGGGCGTTGTCGCCGAGCAGGTTGGGCACGCCGGCGTTGGTGAGGCGCGTCCGTAGGTACTCGACCCGTTTGACGAGCGTGGTCCTGGGCCAAGAGAGGCGGGCGGCCGCCTCGGCGTAGCTCTTCGGGTGAGGGTCATAGCGTGGGAAGGCTTCGAGGTACCCGGAGAACAGAGCGACGAGGGCCAGCTTGTCTGCCGGCGTGATGGACACGTCGGAGGCCGCCTGCGTCGGGTTGCCTTCGACCTGCAGCACAGGGAAAGGGCCGGCGGAGAGGTTCTCCTGGGCGTCTTCGGGCAGGTCAACGGTGAGGGCATGGCGCCGGGTCGAGCCTTCCACGATGACCGTGATCGGTGCGGTGACGGCGATGCGCCGGCCAGGGGGGAGCACAGTGC
>DAHWQF010000367.1 GCA_027334785.1 Acidimicrobiaceae bacterium | reverse complement strand
CCAGCACCGCCCTGGCTGCCACGCGCCACAATCGCGCCAGCAAGGTCCATGCCAAGAACCAGGTCACCGTCGACATCATCTCGGTGTCCAAGTACGGCAAGATCCTCGTCGACCAGAAGGGCTTTGCCCTCTACGCCGACGCAGCCAACAAGCCTCCCAAGAAGTGGCCGTGCAAGGGCGCCTGCCTCACCGTGTGGCCGCCGCTCGTGCTCGCCAAGGGCCAAGCCAAAGCGGTGGCTGGCAAGGGTGTCACCGGCCTTGGCGTGGTCAACGGGCCCTCCGGCCGCCAGGTCACCTGGCACGGGAAGCCCCTGTACACGTTCGTGCGTGACCAGAAGGGGACCGTGAGGGGGCAGGGTATCGTCCAAGACGGGACGTGGTTCGTGGCGCGGATGCAGACGACCGGCACCACCAAGACCAAGACCTCGGCCTCTACCACCAAGCCCAAGTCGACCTGGGCCTGAGCGCGGACCAAGGGCGCCTCCCTGGTACCTGGTCCCTGGTCAACCTGTCCCGGAGCGGAACAGGTGGTAGAGGCCGTACACCATGAGCCCGCAGGACACGGCGGCCACGAGCACGTCTCGTGCCCGCCAGTGCCCGCGCGGCCGGGCGAACCGGGGGTAAACCGCGAACACGACCACCTGTGAGATGTACAAGGCGGCGAGCGACGGCGTGAGCAGCTCGGAGTAAGCGGCGTTGGGGCCGAACAGGCTGAGCGCAGCGGATAAGACAAATGCGGCGCCGACCCCCAGCTCGGCCCTTCGCGGTGCCACCGACAACATGGCGTGGAGCAGGCGAGTCAGCGCCACGTACTCGAGCAGCACGAGGGTGAGGGCGGACAGGGCGGTGCCGACCACGACCGCGACCCCGAGGGCGCGCCCGCCGAGCGAGGTCGCTATCCCCCAGCCCGGCACCGCCGTCGCGAGCGAGGCGTGGAAATGGCCGAGGGCGACCGCCCCGGCCAGGGCGCACGCCGCGCCGATGCCGATGGACACGGGCAGGGCGCGAGAGGTGACCGCAGTGGGCCGGCGCAGTTCGGCGCCGAAGTAGAGCGGCAGGCTCCCGCAGATGAACAGCAGCGAAACAGACGCCGCGTACTGGGCACCGCTGGCCGCGGGCACGTGGAGGCCAAAGCCGCTCGCCACCCCGCCGGCGCCGGCGATCTCGAGCCCCGAAAGCACCCCTACCAGTACTACCTGCGCGGCCCCGACGGCCGCCGTCACCGCCAGTAACCCCATCCGCCACGCCACCAGGCCGGTCACCATCGCCACCGGGACAACGACTTCCAGGGCCGCCCGGTAAGGACCGATGTCGCGGAAAGCGACGGGCAGCACGTCCCACAGGACATAGGCCATCGTCGAGGGGAGGTAGAGGAAATAGCTGACGAGCCACGCCGCACCGTGGAGCCGGGCCGGCCAGACGCCGGCCGCCGCCTCGACGAAGGTGTAGAGCCCTCCAGACGACGCGACCCTGCTGGCGTAGCGGTACCACGCGATGAGGGGGAACCCGAAAAGCAAAGCCCCCACCAGGACTATGAGCCCGGACGAGGAGCTTGCACCGAGGAGCGTCGCGGGCACGAACAGCGCCGCCAACCCGAGCGGCCCCCCGACGGAGGCCAGCGCCAGCCCATAGAAGACGGGCGCGGGGAGCGGCCTTCCGAACGGGCCGGCCACCTCGCCACGCGCCGCTCCCCCCGCCACGCCCGCCGCCTGTCGCCCGCCGGCACCGGACGTCTCTACTGGCGACGCACCGGGCGGGCGTGCCGGCGACGCGCCGGTCACTCGGTCCCCCTGTAGCGGTCCCCCTTTAGCGGCACCGCTGTAACCCCCTGTAGCGGCTCCCCCTGTAGCGGCATCGCCGCCCAAGGTTACGGGGCCCTACTAATCGCCTGTCGTGGCCCTGTCGTGGGCCCTGTCGTGGCCATAGGTGGCGGGGAGTACCTCGGGCAGCCCGAAGTCGGCCAGCACGCCAGGCCAGTCGAAGGCCACGATGCGCGACAACCCGCCGGCGGTGATGCTCAGCACCTGCACGTGACGCCCGTAGAAGGCGCCGTCCTCGTTCAACATGTACATGGCGACCGCCGGCTGGCCGTTGGCACCCGTGAGCCGCATGCGCCGCCAGCCCGCCCCCCGCGCCGAGAACACACCCGAGGTGAAGGCGCTCGCCGCTACCCGGCCCGCGTACCACGTGGGGCTCGGTGGCATCTCGACGACTATGTCCTCCCGCATGAGTTCGACGAGGGCGCTTGCGTCCGCTTCCTCGAAGGCCCTCATGTACCGCTCGACCACCTCACGCAAAACGGGGTCCCCCGGCTCCAGGAGGTCGTCCTCCCTGGGCGAGGCCGCTTCGAGCTGGGCCCTGGCGCGCTGGAGGGCGCTGTTCACGGCGGGGACCGTGGTACCGAGCGCGTCGGCCACTTCCGCCGCCGGCCAGGCGAGCACTTCGCGGAGCAGGAGCACTGCCCGCTGGCGAGGCGGGAGGTGCTGGAGGGCAGCCACGAAGGCCAGGCGGACGCTGCCTCGTTAGACGACCAAGTTGGCAGGGTCCTCACCGGCGCTCACCAGGGCGTCGGGGAGGGGCTCGAGCCAGGCGATATCGGTGGGCGGCGACAGCGCCGGCGTGCTGCTCGGGGCCGAAAGGGCGGAGGGGAGGGGCCGGCGCTGGCGTTTCTCGAGGGCGTTCAAGCAGGTGTTGGTCGCTATCCGGTGGAGCCAGGTGCGCAGGCTGGCGCGCGACGGGTCAAAGTTCGCATACGAGCGCCAGGCCCGCAGGAGCGTCTCTTGCACGGCGTCCTCGGCTTCGTGGAGGGAGCCGGTCATCCTGTAGCAATGGGCTAGGAGCTCACGGCGGAACGGCTCCGCAGACCCGGCGAAGCTTTCCCCGAGCTCGACTGGGCTCACGGCTCCGGTCACCTCGCCTCCACTGTCTCGAGCCGGCCGAGAGCGACGGGCTCCGCGGCACTAGCCAAAGTTAGCGCCCGGCCGGTCTTCCTCCCCGGAACGGCGAGGGCCACCAGCGAGGCGGCCAGGGACAGGGCGGCGCAGGCGCCCATGGCGGCGATGAAGCCATGGCTGAAGCTGCGTGCCGAGCTGTAGCTGCCGGCCTGGCTGAAGGCGCCCGCCGCGATGGCTATGCCGAAGCTTCCGCCGAGCAATCGGAGAGTATTGAACGTGCCCGACGCCTTCCCCACCAAGGCACCCGGTACGGCCCCGATGACGGCGTTCTGGGCCGCCGGCATGGCCATCGAGACCCCGCACCCGGCCAGGACCAGCGGCGCCACCAGCGTGGGGTAAGCGAGGTTCGGGCCGGCAATGAGCGCAACCCAGGCGAAACCGAGCGCCTGCGCGGCCAAGCCCAGCACCATGAGCGGGCGCTCACCGACGCGGCTCACGAGCGCGCCCGCCCGCGGGGCCACGAAGAACAGCGTCGCCGTCCACGGCATCAATCGCAGCCCCGTGGCCAGGGGGCCGTAGTGGAGCCCGGTTTCCAGGAACTGCGCCATGAAGAAGGCGGTCCCGTAAATCGCGCCGTAGAGGAGCACCCCGGCCCCGTTGCCAGCCGAGAACGCCCGCCTGGCGAACAGCTGCGCCGGTAGCGTGGGCTCAGGCGCCCGCAGTTCCCAGGCGGCGAAGAGGACGAGGAGGCAGGCGCCGGCGCCCAAGGAGACGACCACTTCGGTGCTCCCCCACCCGGCAGAACCGCCCATTACGAGCCCGTAGACGAGCCCGAAAGCGCCGGCCGCCGCGAGCACGAGCCCGCCCCAGTCCACGCGGGCGCGGCTGCCGAAGCTCTCCTCCAGGTGGCGGGCGACGAGCGGGACGAGGACTGCACCGATGGGGACGTTCAGCCAGAAGATCCACGGCCAGGAGAGCGCCTGGACGACCGCTCCCCCGACGATCGGCCCTCCGAGTGTGGCGAGGCCCGTGATGCCGCTGAACAGCCCGAGCGCCCGCGCCCGCCCCTCTGGGGGGAAGGCGGCGGAGAGGAGCGCCATGGCGAGGGCCATCACGAGCGCCGAGCCGGCGCCCTGGACAGTGCGCGCCGCGACGAGCCAGCCGGCGCTCGGGACCAGCGCGCAGGTGGCGGAGGCCAGGGTGAAGAGCCCGAGGCCGGCGGTCATCAGCCGGCGCCGCCCGAAGCGGTCACCCAGCGCGGCAGCCGGCAGGAGCAGCACGGCGAAGCTGAGCGTGTACGCGTTGACCGTCCATTCGAGTTGGCCCACCGTG
>DAHWQF010000366.1 GCA_027334785.1 Acidimicrobiaceae bacterium | reverse complement strand
GCGGGACCGGAACTCCCTCAACCATGGCCTCGCCGGTCTCCAGCACCACTGACATGATCCAGCGGACCACCTCGTCCTCGCCCTCGGCGGCGGGAGGCGGGCTGAGCCATCGCTCCACGCTGCGCCAGCAGGATCCGCAGAGCCGGTCCACGTCGTCACCGAGCAGGTCCAGGCCGGGCTCGGTCACGACCGCCACGTAGGGTCGGCCGCAGAAGGTGCTCAACGCCGGCCCTGGTGCCATCGGCCGACGCGGGCTGGTGCCCGGGCCGTGCCCCCGGGGCGCCACAGCCGGGTCGCTTACCCGGGGATTTTCTGCCAGGTGGACGGTGCCGGCCCACCCCCCGGGCAGTTCGACCGGGACCACCGCGTGCGATCCCACCCGCAGAGGCCATTGCCGTGCCACCACCCGCCACCGTAGGCCCGGCCGGGCCGCAACCCGAAGACCTGACCGGGCTCGACGTGTCCACGGGAGTTGCCACCTTGAGATGTCCGCTCTTGGCCATGATCGCGTCTACCTCTTGGCGCACCCGGTCTGTGCTCATTGGTCCTGACGTCGCGAGCAGCTGGCGATCCGACCGCTGCTCGAACAGCTCCACTGGCCGCCGGCGCCTCCGCTCTGTTCCGCCGAGCCACCGCCTGACCAACAGCCATCGAGCGAGGCCCGGCCGGCGCTAGCGCTAGCGATGGCAAGCCGTCGCGGGCCAACTTGTCCGTGTCGAGCAGGACACGGAACGGCCGGTCGTAGCGACCTTCGACGAAGGTGTCGACTCGCCCCACGATGAAGTCCACCTTGCCACTTGCGTAGTAGACCAACCGGACCGGGCACCAACAGGGTTTGGCAGCGCCTCGACCACGAGCATCTCACCCAAGCGCCCGTACCACGAGCTGTCTTGCCGCAGCAGTTCGGGCTCGCGCATCTAAGGTCGACGCCCAAGTCCAAGGCCTCGTCTACCTAGCCCCCGCCCAAGGCCGCCGGACCCCGTCAGCACAACGGCTCGGACGTCCTCGTCCGCCCCAGCCTAGTCAACGATCTCCCGCACGACGCCGTCATGCTCCATGCGGCGCTCCAGTGCGGTTCGCCAACAGGTGACGCGACCGCCGAGGTAGCAAGGCCCGGGCTTCGACAGGCGCCCGGTCTTGCCCCCCAAAAGGCTTCTCGTGGTCCTGCCCCCCAAGAACCTTCTGCTGAACCTTTTGCTGAACCTTTTGCTGGACATCTGGCACTGTTGGCGGCACCCGTCCTGCCGGCGCCCCTCCCAGCCAGCGGGCCTCGGACAGGTAACGGCCAAGCTCACGAGCCGGGTCGTCGGCGCCGACAGCGACGTCGTTGGCGTCCGCCCCCCAGGGGAACACCACCCGCAGGCACTCGGCACCGGCGGCCATGAGCTCGACGGCCGGCTTTTGGGCGGCGCCGTCGCCGGCGTCGTCATGGTCGTAGGCGATGAGCACCCGGCACACTTTGTGGCGGCTGAACGCGGCCCGGTGGTCGTCAGTGAAGCCGGCGGTGCCGTAGGTGGCGGTCACGTTGCGGTAACCCGCACACCAGAAACTGAGGGCGTCGATGAGCGACTCACAGATGATCACTTCGCCACCTGACAGGCCCTCCGAGTTCCACACTCCTCTGTGCGCTCCGGGCAGGTAGAGGTGGGCGGGCTGGCCGGTCCTTGGGTCCCAGTCGAGCTTGCGCCCGTAGATCTCGACCACGGCGCCGGTGCTGTCGGTTATCGGGACGACCACGCACCCGTTGAAGTGCTCGTGGCCGGACTGGGGGAACACCCCGAGGCGCTGCAGGCGTCCCCTCAGCTCGGCGCCGTCCTTGCGCTCCTTGGTGGGCAGGCGGTATGAGAGCGAGCTCAGCGACGAAGACCTCAAAATGGTGCTCAGCTTCATCGATGCCCTCGTCACCAAGAACCGCCTCAAAGCCCTCGCCGGCGCAGTCAGCTGAGCCGGCGAGGCCCAGGGCCTTGCGAGGGAGCTTGAGGTACAATTGGGTTGCTCATCGCAGTAGCGGTGGGAAGTACACCCGGCGTGCTCCCCGGACGAGGAGTAGCCGGGTGTTGCGCGTCAGGGGCCGATGTCCCTCACGGTGACTACGCCACCCAGTCGCCGCTGCCAGTCCCCACCGGCGCCGGCAGCCCAACAGGTGGCGTCAGCGGCCCACAGCATCGGCTCTGAGCTCGCCGGGCGATGATCGTAACTGGGATGGAGGCGGCGGTCGACCCCCTCGAGCGCATGCGCGATGCTGGCACGGTCGCGCACGACTTGAGCCGGGTCCTGGTTGTCGAGCGCCCAGGCTGTAGCCCCCGAACCCACGACAAGGCCTGTGGCAGCCTGGAGCAGCAAGTGCCGGGCTGCGACCCTGCCGAAGCCCGCCGGCCGGCGGTAGCGCACGACGACGGCCGACATGCCCTCGGTGCGGGCCACGGCGTCGATCACGAGCTTGCGCCGACGATCGGACTCGTCCGATGTGTGCACCCGCCGTTGCCCCGGTAGCAACAGGCCGGACAACTGAACGCGCGCCGCCGCTAGATCGCCCGGGCTGATGAGCACGACGCTGAGCAACATCACTCCGGCGCGCTCGCTCTCGTCGCTGAAAGCCCACACGGCCTTCACCGTACGCGAGCCCACAGGCACCACCCGGTCCGCCAAGTTCTTCGTCGCTAGCGCAGCGACCGCAGCTCCCGCTGCGGACAACACGGCCCCCGCTGAGGGGCCGTCAGCGCCGAGCACTCAGCGGCGATCCGCTTAGCTGATCAACTATCTTGCTGCCCGCTGTTTGCCCGTTCGCGGTGCTGTAGATCACCGACAATCCCCGGGCCAATTCGAGCGCCATGAGGGCTCGGGCCGCTACTTCGACGACAACTCGACGGCGCCCAGGACGGGTGGCGCCGAGGCGTCAGCCGGCCGGAGGCCGGAGCTTTGGCCATGGACGGCGCCCCTGCTCGGGGAGCGCGTGAAGTTCACGGCCGACTTCACGCAGGACTTCACGGCGAGGCCGTGAAACTGTGTGGGTCACCCCGATGGCCCTCGTGCCCGCGGCGCGTTGAGCGAACGGCAAGGCCCGTGCAGGCTCGTTTGGCGGCGCGCACCGGCTCGTGGCCCTCCCGGCCAACGCTCCCGTCCTCGCTGACGCTCGGTTGGGCCCGAAGAAGCCGACAGGCAAGCGGCCCGCGACTTCGCTTGGCCTCGGCAAGGGCCCCCTTGCAATCGTCTTCGAAGAAGTTAGGCCGTGGGCGGAACCGGGTGGTGGACCACTGGGACGAGGTGCTGAAGGCGGCTGCCCATAGGGGGGTGAGGGCCGGTCGCAGGCTCGTGAGACGGCCTCCATGGGAACGGCGGGCGGGCCTCTTGGGCCTTTCCCGACGGGAAGTGACGGCCAGCGCGCGAGGGGTGGGGCTGCAAGAGCCGGCGTCGTCGAGCCAGTCACGCGGCCCGGGCGACGTGCGTTCGGACTCCTTCGAGGTAGCGCATCGTTGTGTGCTCTTGGGTCATTCGGGCTATTGGACCCCCAAAGCCTGGCGAGGACCGCAGCTCCAGCGGCGCCATGTTCAGTTGTCCTTCCCCAACTCAGTTTCGGGGCGTCACGCCACAGGTGAGGAGGGCCTGCCAGGCACCGTCCATGCCGTCTTGGGGGCTGAGCGCCAGGTCGATGCCATGGCCCCTCTGGTCGCGGCCAGCCACGTGGATGCATTCCTTGCGGTCAAATGGAGTGCCGGCCCAACCGATCCTGTCGAGCCACATCTTCGCTCCATCGGACTGGACCACTAGGTCCCGGGACTCCAACATCGTTCCTTGCGGCGCCGAGATCTCGAAACTGCCCGGTCGGACCACTAACAGGGGACCGCCACCGAGACGGTTGTTCCATGAGACCCACGAATTGCGTGATCGCCGTGCTCGGACGAAGGTGCGGCCCGAATAGAGTATTACTTCGTTGTCACCCTGGCCCATTGCAGCCCTCATGGCATATCCCAAAGCTCATTTCGGACAACTCGACCCGTGCACTCCCGGGCCGTACTGGTCAGCAATAGCACGAGCCCTGTTGAGCACCGAGGTGGCGTTGAAGCCGGGAGCCAACAGCTTCATGGCGTCGTAGGCTACGTGAGCAGCGTCGGCGGCAACGCCAAACCATCCGTTGATCACCTTGACCCAGGTATAGGACTCCCCGAGCGCGCCGCTTAGGCCCGCCCCAGCTTCGACCCCAACATCTCCACCTAATATGATCCGGCC
>DAHWQF010000365.1 GCA_027334785.1 Acidimicrobiaceae bacterium | reverse complement strand
CGGCCCCCGCCGCCTCCCAAGACATCGATCCGCATGCCATAAGTAGCTCGGCGGCCGGTCGTCTCGTTGTAGGAAGAAGTGATGTTGTTGACCGCAATTGTCTGCCCCGGCACAACCCACGCGTCCGGGACGCCCCGGCCGACATAGAGGACCGTCTTGTAGTTGAACGAGCCGCCGTTGCCGGTGCTCGAGACCAGGCCCGGGGCAACAAGGGAC
The DNA here is from genome assembly GCA_027334785.1 of Acidimicrobiaceae bacterium. Classification (GTDB taxonomy): domain Bacteria; phylum Actinomycetota; class Acidimicrobiia; order Acidimicrobiales; family Palsa-688; genus JAJZYO01. The sequence continues at coordinate 4,016 of DAHWQF010000365.1, read as the reverse complement.
TGGAGCAGTGACTGGGTCTGGCCGGCCATCGGCCAGACGTACGGGATGGCACCGAACTCCGGTGCAGCGTGGCTGCCCGCCCAGGGGTTGTCGGGGCTCGGGGCCGAGCCATTGGCTTCCCACCAGGCGTTCGGGCCGCCGGTCGTGGTGGCGATCTGCCATGCATAACTCGTGATCGGCAGGTCGCGGTAAGCGTTGCCGTAAAGTGCACCCTCTGCGTAGGCGGTGTTGAGGGCGACGCTGTAGCCGGTGTAGGCGCCGAAGGACGGGTACGGCACGCCAGTGCCTTGGAGACGGCTGAAGCCGGTCTCGTAAAGGTTGTCGGTCTCGGCCGGGTCGGCGAGGACCCCGTTCAGCTGACCGCCCTGCAACAAGATTTCCCAGACGTTCTGGCCCCAGAGGTTCGAGCCTGCCCAGTTGGCGTCGTTCGCGGAGTTGCAGCGGTCGCTCGCGATAGGGACGTTCACTTCGCAGGGGAGGAAGTCGAAGTGGTTGGCGGCCTGGTTGGCGGCGAGCCCTGCGTTGACCGCGTCCAAGAGGCTCGTGTACGCGCCGTTGGCCCACTGGGCCTCCGCCGTGTCCCCGATCCGGGTTGCGATGTACTTGTAAGCAGCCAGCCCAGCCAGCGCGGTCTCGTCATCGAACAGCCAGGTGCCTCCGGAGTCGTTGTCGTACGAAGGCTTCAGGTACCCCGTGGCCGCGTTCAGCTGCGAAAGGTAGTCCGTGTGCATCAACGTGTACAGGCTCGGGCCCCATTGGCTAGAACTGTCAGCGAAGTACTTGCTCACGAAGGCCGTGTCGTTGGTCAGTTCGAGGTACGTAGCCCACGCGATCGGGGTCCGCCATGGGCCGTCCCAGTACCAGTTCGCGCCGTGCTCGTTGAAGTTCGAGGACTCCGAGATCCTTGCGTTCAAGAGGAGGCTCTGCGCGTCGGTGAAGTCGCCCAACTCGAAGCGGTTGGCGAGGATCCCTGGTATGTCGTGGTTCAGCTCGTAGGCGTAGTTGTTAGCTCCCGAAAATTGTGCCTCGCCCACCTGCACGATCCTCGTATAGATGAACGCCGCCTTATAGGCGTTGTCGATGGCCGTTCCAGGGTCCTCCAGCTTGTTGGTGTGGGCAAGCATGACATTCGGCAACGAGAGCTGGGGGATGACCGAGAGCTGCCCCTCCCAGTAGCGCGCCATATGGCGGTACGCGACGTCGTAGGGCAGGGCACCAAGGTTCCCCCTGGCCGGGGCGAGCTCGCTGACCGGTGGCAGCGGTACCGTCGTGCTGAACGTGTCGACCGCTGCGACGAAGTCGTGGTTCACCGTCTGGCCTGGCTGCACCGTGTCGGGTGCATTGTCGAGTGAGACGAGGTTGGGGCCCGACTGGCCAGGCGGGACGTCGACCGGCGCTGTGCCCTCGTTGGTCACGCTCACCCGTGTGTACACGAGCTCGACCGCTTTGCCGTCGATAGCCTGCTCGTTGGCAAAATCGGTGATCGAGATGGCCACGCCATCGCGCATGAACGAAGTGGTCATCGCCGGCAGGTAGCCGTCGGCCTCCGTCCACTGCACGGACCCAGCCGGCGGGGCTTGGCCGGCCGCGAGGCCGTAGTCGTAGGCACTGAAGGAGTACATAGCGCCGCAGTAGGACCGCCCTCGCTGCTCGTAGGTGATCGGCACGCCTCGTGCGAAGTAGGACCCCGACAGGTACTCAAAGGGTGGGTAGTAGTTCCCCTTCCAGCCGATGGCCGTCTGGTTGGCGTACCCGAAGCCGTAGGGGTCGCTCGGGGTCGGGAAGTTCGTGCCGTAGTACCTGGGCAGCGCTGAGTTGTGGCAGATATTGACCGGCAGCGTAGGCATGGGCTGGAGCGGCTGGAGTTGCCCTCCGCCTCCTGGGCCGCCCCCGTAGCCGGTCCCCTCCCCCGGCCCAGGCATAGCGGTACCGGTCAGCGTGGGCGTGCCCCCCTTCTCCCCGGCAAGCGGCAGGACCGCACCTGTCCGGGCTCGTGGCCCGGCGTTCACGTCCTGTCCCGCGGCCGAAGGCACCGTCGTGCTTGTCAGCGCGACCAACGCCGTGAACAAAGTTACCGGCAGCCACGTGCGGCCGCGCCCGCGTACCCTCATTGGAGACCCCTCCCACCTCGACCCGCGCCACGATGATGTGGAAAACCTTTGCCCATTATCGCCAGCACGGAGAGTCCTGTCAAGGGGCCACTCAGCGTTTGCCTCGGCGAGCCCGAGGCGGCCATGGTCGGCCCCGGACGACATGGGGCCGCCGCTACTCGTGCTTAGGCTCTCTTGCGGAGCCGGGCCCCGGCCGGCGTGATGGTCGGCCTGGAGGGCTACGACGGGCCGGTGCGCCAGCTCTCCTCGATCGAGGACGGCAAGGTCGCGTTCCAGATCCTCTCGATAAACGCCCGCAGAGACGAGCTGCAGCTGGCCAAGGACGGCCTCGCCGAAGCGAAGGCCGCCCTGAAGGGGATACCCGCCAAAGTCCCCCACAACGAGCTCGACCCCGAGGCGGAGCGCGCCAAGCCGGCGCTTCCGGCCCGCGCCCTGCAGGTGGTCTGCAGGCTGCTCGCCTACAACGCAGAGCTCGACCTCGCCCGCCGGCTCAACAACTGCCTGGACGGCGAGGACGAGTACCGCTCGGTCACCCGCAACCTGCTCCACCTCGGCGGCAGCATCGCCTACGAGCGCCGCCGCATCGTCGTCAGCCTCGAGCGCCCGGGCTCACCTCGCGTCGCACGTTCTGTCGGCGAGCTCGTCGCCGAGATGAACACCGGGCCGACCGTCCACCTCCTCGGTGACCGCCGGCCCCTCATCTACCGGGTCGCCGCGCCGTGAGGGAGTTCAACACGCCGCCCCGTCCTACTACCGGAGATCTGAGCCTGCTTGGGGTCCCAAGTGGGCGGGTGGCCGTCCCCGCCGGATAACGACTGACGACGAGGCCTACATCGTCGAGACGGCCAAGGCCCGCCCCGAGAAGCTGGGCCGGCGGCTGATGCTGTTGCTACATCGGCCCTGATAAGCCATGCGATGCATAAGCATCGTTACCGGCGATTCTTCTTGCAGGACACGACTTCTTTGGCCGCCCAGAATTGGTGGTTATGTTCGCCGAGTAGCACGGGCTCCGCCTGGCGTGGAGACCACAGCCAGTCGGGAACCCTGGGCCTGACGCCTCCTGGCGTAACCGGAGCTCCACGGGCCACGACCAAGTGCCCCCAATACGTCCGCAACCGCCCCCTAACCCAATCGGGGAACCCGCCCTGGAACGCCGGCTCCGGGCGCATTTTCGACGCCGAGGCGATGATCAGCACCGCCGCACATGCGCTGCCACCCCACTCGCACTGAGTAGGCGACGGAGGTCCTCGGCATCACTAGTCAACACCACATCTCCGTCTCGGACGAGCAGCGCAACATGCGCATCGACTACATCGGCTGTCTTTGTTGCTCCGCAGAGGTCCCCGGTCGCCCGCGACATCCGCCGGTCCAGTCCAAGCTCGGTGACGCCTCGAAGAAGGCGGGCAAGCAGCGCCTGGCGTGAACCACCTCCCCGCCAGGCTTGTGCGACGCACCCCGACGAGGTCGCGACGCGGTCGCGTCGGCGTCGGGCCGCCTCAACCAGGGCAGCTACCTCGCGATCGCCGCGGTCGAAGGCGATGAGTCCGCCCGTGTCGAGTACGAGGCCCACTCAGGCCGCGCCCGGTCGTCTCTTGCCTCCGTTCGCCAGTAGGCGGTCTGCATGCGCCACTTCGGCGTCGGTTAGCGGCCCGAACTCCTCCTCCCAGGAGGCGACTGCCTGGCCCAACGCTTCCAACCGCAGCCGGTCCCGGGCCGCTGCGGCGAGCCAAGCCGAGACAGTCTGGTGCGCGTCCTGGGCTGAGGCCCGGATCGCTTCGCCGAGCTCAAGATCGAACGACACGCTCATCTTTTCCACACCCATGTCCGCGATGCTACCAGGAGAGGACCTACCAGAGTAGGAACAAGGACAGACTACCTCTCCTCCCCGGCCTCGTCCTCCCCGTG
>DAHWQF010000364.1 GCA_027334785.1 Acidimicrobiaceae bacterium | reverse complement strand
CGGCAGGCGCACCCTGCCAAAGACCTTGCGGTGCCACCGTGCGTCCCAAGCCGCGGGCGCCAGGCGCCCCTCGAGCAGATCGTGGAGATCACCGAGCAGGCGGTAGGCGCGGTCAGCGTCCGCGCCGCCGCCACGGAGCCGGATCGCCGGCCACGGCGAGTCATCGCCGCCGAGCCGGATGGTGCGTGGTGCCCGATGGCTGAGCGGGACCTGGCCCGGCCCGGCGTGCCCGAGTCCGACCCGCACGTCGATACCCGCAGCCCGGGCGCGGTCCGCTCGGACGCGGGCCAACGTGACGCCGCGGCGGCGGGCCTCGCCGCGGAGGGACTCGGTCGGGCGGGCCTCGCTCATCGCGGCCGCCCTCCCTCGAGCCCGCCAACCTGAGCCGCGGCGAGCGCGATAGGCGAGTCGAGCCTCTCGCGGGTCGGATTGACGCCTATCGATCCACGTCCGCTACACTGAGTAGCGAGCCGGGCCGGGAAGCCGCTCCGGGAGGCGCCCTGCGGGGCGCCTTTCCGCGTCACGATGAGCCCCCCGAGCCGGCACCGATCGCCTCCTCAAGTTCCCCCAAAATCTTGGCATAGCGCGTCGCGTTGATTTGACGCGGTGTCGCAACGCCCCGTTCCCACTCGATCAGGGTCTTCGGGTCCACCTCCAGCACCGCGGCCAGCTCCCGCGCAGACACACCGGCCCGCTCCCGGAGAGCCCGCCCTTGCCCACTTTTCGCAAGGCGGCGCCCCCGCACCATCAACTGCAATCCCGTCATAGGGCCCACACTGGCCCTGCACGGACGCCACGGTCTATGCCGAATCACTGGTGGAACGGTTCTCCCTGTGACAGAGGCGGTACACGCGACACCCCGTCACGGTGGACCTCCCAGACCTGTGCCAAGCCCCCCCTTGGCCTCGAGGTCCTCGCCTGCGACCGAGGATCAACGGTCCGGAACACAGCTCGACCACCGCCAACTCAGCCGTGCCGGCCGGCTCGGCCAACGCCCCCCCCGAACCCGTCCCATCACGATTACTCCCCTTGTCGTCACGCCCCCACCTACCTCCTACCGTCATGCGATACGCTCGCATCCGTGACGATGACCCCGGCGGAGCGGTCCCGCCGCTACCGGGCGCGGAAGGCCGGGCAGCCGGTGCCGAAGATGCGCCCGGGACGGAAGCCATCCGCCGAAACGCCCCGGGCGCTGAAGCAACGGGCCGAGCGGGCAGAACGAAAGGTGAGGGAGCTACAGAACCTGTTGCACAACAGCAGGGGCGGTCCGCACTGGCTGCAAAAGGTTGAGCTGGACAACAAGGCGCTCCTCGACGAGATCGCTCGGAAGGACCAACGCATCGAGGAGCTGGAGTGGCTCGTACGAACAGGCTTCCACCACAAGGACCACTAGGCGGCCTTCCGGGGCAAAGACAGCGGGGCGCTCCCGCTCACCACGGAATAGCTCGACGAGCTACGGCAGGCGAAGAACAACGGCGACCACGACCATGCACAGCGGGTGCTGCTCGACGCATGGAACGCATGGCACCACTGACTGACTGAGCACCACCGCCGGCCTTCGGCGCGGACGATCGACGACCGGTGACCGATCGCCTGGAGCGATGGCGGCCCGCTACCGTGCGGGGGCGTGATCGAGCTGCGGCGGCCGGCCTGGCACCAGCAGGCGGCCTGCCGGGGGAAGGGGACGGCGCCGTTCTACCCCGAGGACGGCGAGCGCGGCCACAACCCCGCCTATGCAGCGGCACGGGCGCTGTGCGCCGGCTGCGCCGTCCGGGCCGAGTGCCTGGCGGCGGCCGACGGCATCGGCATGTGGGGCGGCCTCACGCCGAGCGAGCGCAAGGCGGCTCGGAGGGCGGCCAGGGCGGCGACGGGGGCGCCCGAGGCCGTCGCCGGCTGGTCCCTGTCCACGCCGACGATCACGCAGTCGTCGTCCCCGCCGGCGCCCGGCTCGTCACCGGGCAACCGGACCGCCTCCGCGGTCGGCTGGTCCCTGACCGCCCCGGCGATCGCACCGCAGGGTCCACACGCGCCACGGTCCTCGGACGGCTCGAGGGCCGGGCCGGCCGCGGCGAGGGCCACGACGCCGCCGCAGCGGCGCCGGGCGTCCTGAGCGAGCCGGCCACGACGGCCGGCTGAGCGCCCAGGGCCGCCCGAGCGGGCCGCCGGAGGCCCCGGCAGGCACCCCAGGGCCACCACAGGCCCTCCAGGGCGCAGAGGCGATCGGGCCGCTCGGCGACCAGGGCATTCGCGGCGCCAGGGCCCACCAGTTGCCACCGCAGGCACCCCAGGCCCTCCCCGGGCCCTCCAGAGGCTCCTGGGCGATCAGAGCGGCCAGCACGCCCAGCTCACGGGCACGTACCGACGAGCTCGTCCGCCAGGACCCGAACAGCAGCAGCTCACGACCGAAAAGTGGTGCCCACGGGCACTGCCTCGAACAGGCCGCGACCGGGTTACCGACCGCTTGCACGACCGCACTATGGACTAGGTGGGTAGGCCCGTCCGGCCCTCCGGGCCGCCCGCTAGGGCGGGCGCCCTCCGGCCTCCCGGGCCCTCCGGCCGGCCGCAGCAGCACTAGTTGCACACACACTGCCACTACCGACCGGGTAACCGGCACGGTTGCGACCGCCAGTGCACTGTAGCCCAGCTCAGAGGCTATTTTTCAGCCCCGGGACACCGGCTGGCGCCGCGAGTGTGACTATGAGTGTGTCTATCGCTCGCTCCGACGACTGTCCGTCGGCACCCACCGGTGGCCCCCTATGACCGAGACGTCGGTCCGCCACTCGGGATTGCTCGCGGGGCCGCCCTGAGGATCGGCATGACCCCATCAACGCACCTGTCCGTCGTCCAGCGCCCCGCAACGCTGACCCTCCGCGAGCTCGACTCCAGCGGACCCCTGGCACCACAGCTCGTCGACACCGACCGGGCGGCGGCGCTGCTTGGCGTGAGCCGTTCGCTGATGAAGCAGCTGCTCGCCTCCGGCGAGATCTCGTCACGCAAGGTCGGCGCGCTCCGCCGCATCGCCGTGGCCGACATCGACGCCTACGTCACACGAGGAGCACGACGAGCGGTCGCCGGGCACGCGGTGAGGGCTCCGTCTGCTTCGACTCGAGCCGCCACCTCTGGCGGGGACAGATCGCCCTCCCGCCAGGACCCACCGGCCGCCGGCAGTCGAAGACGGTGTCGGGCCACTCCCGGTCCGACGTCGTGGACAAACTCCGCAGCCAGTGCCCGCCGGTCACCGCCGCGAGCAAGCCTGGGGATGCCGACCAGACGCCCGGTGGTGGCGACCCGATGGACGATGCCCCCTTCGGCGGGCGCGGGGTCCGCATCCGGCGGCGTGGCTGCGCCGTGCGAGCTGCCGACTAGCGACGACTGTGGTGGCGCCGCACCAGCTGCGACGGAGTCGGAGAAGAAGGTCATCGAGATCGCCACCGCAGCAGCGGTCCGCGATCACGCGGCAAAGCACCCCGGCTCGACCCCCGGTGGGCTCATCGAGCGGGCGAACGCGATCCTCGCCCCCGACGAAGCTCCCCTGGCGCCAGATCCTCTCGTCGCCTGTCCGGCGGGCCACCGCCATGCGCGCCGGTGTCCACGACACGACCTTCCAGCGCCCGAACCGCTGCAAGGGCCGGGGCGAGATCTCGCCAGGACACCGGGCCATCTACCCCGGCAGCTACTCGCCCGAGCCCGCTCATCGCCCTCGTGCGAGGCACGTCGGGCTCGATGGGGCGCGACGAGCTCGAGAGGGTGCGCATCGAGGTCGAGGGGATCGCCCGCCAGCTCGGTGTCCAGCGCGAGGCCCTGCGGCTCATCGACGTCGACACGACAGTCAACACCGTGAAGGACTTCCGCGGCGCCTCCACACTCGAGGACGTCGCCGGACGTGGCGGCACCGGCATGGGCGCCGGGTCGCCTTCGCCGCCACACTGCGCCCACGCCCGACGGTCGTCGTCGTCACGGACGGCTACACACCCTGGCCAGACGTCGAGCCGAGAGTGCCTGTCGTCATCTGCATCGTCGGACGAGGCGACCTCACCGCCCTTGCCGACGCGACGCCGCCGTGGGCGACGACGGTGGTGGTCGACCCCGACGAGCCGGCGAGCTGAGTGAACCCGTGAAGTAAGGACGAGCGCGGTGCAGAGACCCCCCATGACTTGCGCCAGCTCCATCAGCCGACGATACTACGGTAGTAGATATATCGGTGGCCTGAATAGGAGAGTCAATGCCAGTACGC
>DAHWQF010000363.1 GCA_027334785.1 Acidimicrobiaceae bacterium | reverse complement strand
CGCGACCCTTCGTGGCTCGACGACAGCACCTACCAGGTCCTCTCCGAGCACCAAGCGGCGCTCTGCTGGCACGACCTGTTGCCCGAGCACCCCTGGGTACGCACGGCCTCGTGGGCTTACGCCCGCTTCCACGGGCCGCGTGCGCCGGCCGAGAAGTACGCCGGAGAGTACGGGCCCGAACGGCTGGCCGGGCCGGCGGCCCAGCTGGTAGCGCGGCTGCGCGAGGGCAGCGATGTTTACGCCTACTTCAACAACGACGAGGGAGGCGCCGCGCCCCGGGATGCTCGCGTGCTCGCCCGTTTACTAGGCTCGCCTTAATGCTCGACGTTGCGCACGCGCTGGTCGCCACCACCAGTAACGCCCCGCTGGACTGGGTCTACGGGACTGCCGCCTCGGTGCTGTTCGTGGTCGTCATCGCCGTGCCGGCGGCCGTCCTCAACTCCCGGGACCACCGCCGCTTCCGCGCCGAGCGAAGCTCGCAGGCACGCGCCGGCGCTCCGAGCGAAGCCGGGGCCACCAGGCGCTCTTGAGAGCTCAGGCCGGCGCCAGGCCCTCGGCGGCCTCCCCGCCGGCGGGCACCCTGCCCGGCCTCATGCTGCCCGCTTCCTCGCCCGAACCCAACGCGCCCTGTCCCTCGCTCAGGTGGCGGGCCGACCCGGCCCAGCCCGTGCCTCCCCGTCCTTGCCCCCCGGGGTACTCCCCGGTTGCACGCCGTCTCTCGGCACGGCGGTTGTGGACTGCGAGCCACCCCGCAGCTACCCAGCCGACCAGCACGAGGAGCCAGTAGCTGACCGCCCGGTACATGAGCGTCCCGGCGGTCGCCTGGGTGACCCCCATGTGGAAACGGGTCAGGAGCTCGGTGAGCCCGCCCTCGACCACACCGAGGCCCCCCGGGGTTATGGGCAGCTCGACGAGCAGCTGGGCGGCGGCATAGCAGAGCAGCACGGCTCGCCACGGGACCGGGCCGCCCACCGTGAGGAGGGCAGCCACGAGCACCACGGAGTCAAAACCCCAGTTGCAGATGGCGACCACGTGGCAGCGTAACCACGTCTTTGCCGACGGCCGGAAGCTGACCATCTCCCGCAAGGAGCGCTCGGCGCTGCGCATCCGCCCACAGGCCTGCTCGGGCAAGAACCCTTCGGCCGACCGCAGCACCCGAGCGATCAGGCGTCCGAGCAGCCCGGGACGGCCGAAAAGGGTGCTTGCGACCGCGGCGCCGACCCACACGAAGCCGAGCACAGGCAGCAGCTCGAGCCTCAACGAAGGCCCTACGACCACGGCGCCGATGAGCGCCACGGTCGCGAGCGCCGAGGCTTCTATCGCCCCCGCCGACAGCTCCGCCCACACGCCGAGCGTCCAGCCGGCACCGAGCTTTTGGTACTGGCGGAACGAGTACCCCTCGGCGAACAACGTCCCCGCCGGCAGCGATTGGGCGACCGCGTTGCTCGCCATAGTGACGGGCAACAGGTCTCGCACGCCCACCTCGAGGCCTCCTTCCCGCAAGAGCCGCTGCTGCAGCCACGACAGGCAGAAAATCGACCCGACCTCGGCGCCACCCGCCACCAACAGCCAGTGCCAACGCAGGTGGCTGAACGCGCTGCCGACGCTGCCCAAGCTCTTGCCCGCCCGCAGTACCACGAAGACGGCCGCCGCGCCCAAGACGGCGACCTCCAGCAGGAGCCGCCGGAGCGTGCGCTGCCGGCGCCTCCGGCCCGAGCCGCCCTGGCGGTCCTGGGAGGGGGGAGCGGTCGCCTGGACATCGCCTTCGATGGGGACACCGGCACTTTCAGTGGGCAGGGGACGCAACTTGTGGCCCTAGGCTAGTAGCAGGCGAACGCAAGCTGATATGTTCCTGAAGAGCCCCCGCGCCGTGGAACCAGCACCCCGTCAGCGCGAGTATGGGTTCTGTCGGAGCGAGAGGTGGAACCAAGCGCTCGTGTTCCCCGAGGTGCCCGCGAGGCGGTCCACGGGTGGCACCTCGGATGGTTCTCCTATGGAACGGAGACAGACGCTGCACAACGCGAAATCCACGCAGGTAGGCCGGGACGCCTCCCCAGCCAGGGGAAGGCTCCCCAAGTGAACCTACCAGGGCTTCTTCTCGAGCGCACCGGCCGGCGCGCCATCGGCGGCTCAAGGCGGCCCCGGGAGGGCCGACCCAATGGTGTGGACCACCACCACTTTGAGCTGCCCCGCCTCCGAGACTTGGCCCGCCGCGCTGCTCCCCAGGTGCTGGAGGCCACCCTCGTACCCCTGGCGCTGTTTTACGTCGCCTTGCGCTTCCTCGGCCCGACCGGGGCGATCGTGGCGGCGCTCGCCTGGAACTACGCCGCCCTGGCCCGGCGCCTGTACCGGCGCGAAAAGGCTCCCGGCCTGCTCATCCTGTCGAGCGTCGCGCTCACCGCGCGCTCTCTGCTCGCCTTGGCTAGCGGGGCCAGCCTCTTTGTCTATTTCCTTCAGCCCTCCCTGGCTACCGCGCTCATTGGCGGGGCGTTCCTGCTATCGGTCCCCCTGGGCCGGCCCCTGGCCGAGAAGCTCGCGCACGACTTCGTGCCCCTACCCGCCTCGTTTGTTAAAAGGCCCAGGATACAGCGGCTTTTCGTGCGCATCAGCTTGCTCTGGGCCCTGGTCAGCCTGGCCAATGCCGCGGGTACGATCGCCCTGCTTGTAACCACGCCGATCGCTACGTACCTGGCAGCCAAGACCGGGCTCTCGAGCACGCTGACGGTTTGCGGCGTGGTGGTGTCGTTTTGGTGGTTCCGCCGTGGGCTGCGCCGGCACAACGCCGAGGCGGCCCGGGAGGCCGCCGCTGCAGCTGCTTAGAGCCCGCGACGGCCACCTTCGAGCCACCAGGCCAAGCCGACCAGTCCCGGGCCGGTGTGGGCGACCATGACGGGGGAGAAAGAGCCCACGAAGGCAGTTTCCACTTTGGCGCGGGCCGTCACCTGAGCGAGGAGCCCCGCGGCCGCGGTCTCGTCCATGGCATGGAGCGCCGCTACGTGGACAGCAGGCTGGGTCTCATAACGAGCGAGGTCGCCGGCAAACGCGTCCACCATCCGGCGGTAGGCCTGCTCCTCGCTGCGGGCGGGCCGAAGAGGCCGGACCTCACCCCCTCTGAACTCGAACAGCGGGTGGAGCCCGAGCCACCTCGCCCCCCAAGCGGCCGACCCCGGCACCCGTCCCCCACGCGCCAGGTGCTCGAGCGAGGGCAGCGTGGCGAGGAGCCTGGCCTCCCGGGCCGCGCGCTCGGAGGCCGCGACTACGTCTTGGAGCGCCGAGCCCGCTCGCGCTGCCTTGGAGGCGGCCAGCACGGCCAGGGCCTCGGCCCCGGCCGCCGTCCCCGTGTCCACGACAGCCACCTCCCTTTCACCTTCGAGGAGCTTGGCCGCCAACCGGGCCGCTTCGTAGGAGCTGCTCATCTGCCCCGACACGGTGAGGATGGCCACGCCCGAACCCGTGTCGGCGGCTTCGACGGCTTGGGCGAAGTCGCCTGGGCCGGGGCCCGAAGTGCTGAGGCCCTCGCCGAGGCGCGAAAGCACCTCTCTTATCGGAAGCTCCCCGTCCCGGTAGGCCGTCGAGCCGAGCGTCACCCACATGGGGACGACCATGACGCCCCATTTGGCCGCCAGTTCCTCCGAGAGGGACGACGCACTGTCAGTGACGACCCCTACCGGCAGTTGGCAGTCCCCTCAGCCCAGCTGTCGCGGTCGAAAAGCAGCCGCCACAGGTACACCACCGGCCGCCCGGGAGCAGGCGAGGTGTTGCCCGCGAGCCGCTTGAGGAGCATCGGCGCGACCACAGCCGCAGCCGCCGCGGCCCCGGCCGGGCCGTGCACCCGGCGTGCCACCGGCACGACCAGGACGTCGGCCGCCAAAGAGCCGAGCGCCGTCTCCCCCCCCAGCCTCCCTCCCACCAACCCACCGAGCAGCACGGCGGTACCCACCGGCGCCGTCACGAGGAGGGCCCCCATGGCGGGCGAGATGCCCCGGCCGCCGGCGCCCCCGAGCCAGGGGGACCAGTTGTGGCCGATGACCGCGCACGCGCCGGCGAGCGCAGCCACAAGCGGCCGGTGCGGCCCGGCTATCGCGGGGCCAACCGCGCCCTTGGCCACCTCGAAAAGCCCGGTGAACATGAGCGGCCCGACGCCCGCCACGCGCGCGAGCGCCGTCCCCGAGACCGTCCCGTGACCCACACTGCGCAGGTCGACCCCGGTACGCCAGCGGGCTATGAGGTTAGA
>DAHWQF010000362.1 GCA_027334785.1 Acidimicrobiaceae bacterium | reverse complement strand
GCCCCATTCCACCCGGTGAAGTCGAGATCATCCATACCTTTGAGATTGCTTTCAACGGAATCATCATTCGGCATATCCAGTTCTCCTGACAGAACGAGGGTGCTCACTGACCCAGGATCACGCTACACCCGGACTCGCGAGACCGCCTTGGCTTGTCCAAGGAGGGCGGCATCACGGAGACCGAGCTGATCGATGCCGCCACCGGCCTCGCCTTCTACTTGAGCGCGATGCTGGTCCTCTGCGACACCGCCAACCAGCGCTCGCCTACCAGTCGCCGTACACACCAGCGCGGCGCACGGCTGCAAGCAGGCCATCGTCAATTGCGGGTCGTTGCACTGGCCGAATGCGGCACGCACACCTTGTTCGCGCTGGCCATGGGCCCGTACTCGACGGGGGAAAAGACCCTTGCCAGGCAGCTGCTCCCCTCGCTTTCCAAAGGCATGCTCTTGCTGGCGGGCCGCTACTACTTCGGCTTCGACATCTGGGAAGAAGCCAGCGCCTCAGGGGCTGAGCTCGTCTGGCGCACCAAGTCGGACCACAGCCTGCCCGTCGACGGACGCCTGGCGGACGGGTCCTACCTGAGCCATGTCCAGCCCTCTGCGGGCCGCAAAGGGGAGCGCCGCGTGGCTGTGCGGGTAGTCGAGTACCACATCGACGACCCCGGCCGTCCTCGGGGAGAGGATGCTAGTTACCGGCTCATCACCACGATCTTGGCCCCCGAGGACGCCCCGGCTGCGGAGCTCGCTGGCCTCTACGGCGAGCGCTGGGAGTTCGAGGCCACCCTCGACGAACTGAAGACCCACCAGAGGGGTCCCCGGGCCGTGCTGCGCTCCAAGAGCCCGGAGGGGGTGCGCCAGGAGGTGTACGGGTTCTTCTGCACCCACTACGCCATCCGCGCACTCATGGCCGAGGTGGCCAACGACCAGGGCATCGACCCAGACCGGGTGAGCTTCACCCGGGCGCTGCGCGCTGCCCGGCGCAGCGTCCGCGCTGGTTTCGGCACGAGCACCAAGGCCGTGGCCACGGCGTTGTGTGTCTCGGTGGCCGAGGTCGGCCACGAGCTGTTGCCAGAGCGCCGCCTGCGTGCTGCCGCCCGGGTTGTGAAAAGGAAGATGAGCAACTATGGGGTAAAACGCCCTGAGCACGCCTCGTGGCCGCGGCCTACGCGGCCTGCCCTAGAGGCTGTCAAGATCGTAGAGGCTGCACGGGCATGACGGTCGTGGCGGTCGTGGCGCTGGCCCCGAGGCCGCCGGCCTGGGACGTCTTGGCCCTGGCGCTAGCAGAGCGCCGCCCTGTGAGAGCGCGCTACCGGGGGGCAGAGCGAGTACTGTGCCCCCACGTACTCGGTTGGAAGTCCGGACGCGCGAAGACGCTGTGCTACCAAACCGGAGGCACCACCGGCCACGGCGGCCTCCCATCCAACCCCGCCCAACGATGGCGCTCGCTTTTCGTGGACGACCTCGAAGACGTAAAGCTCCTCCCCAGTCATCGATGGGGGACGGCACCGGGCAACGCATACCTCATACGGACGTCGTGCAGTCGTACCAAGAAGGCATGGCATTGGTCGCGAAAGGCCCCATCGTAAGCCCGACCTTTGTCGGCAACGCCCTGGCCCGTCGTGACAACATCGTCGCCGTCCCGCTCGAAGGCCTGTGTCACTTGTACCGCTTGGACTTATCTGGTGTACCGCCCACGAGAACGCGAGAATCAGGGCGCTCGCGAAGGTGGCCTCAACTCTCTCCCATGGCATCGCCGAAAGCACGGGTACGGAGTGACTCGATCAGATCCTTCCCCCTCCTGTGGCGTCCTGACGCTGGGGCCCATGCCCGCACCGCCATCGGCGACCCCGAGCGCCGCTCAATCTCCAAGTCATCTTCTTCGCTCAGATCGAGATCGCAGGATTATGAACCACATCTCGGTTGATCAGTGCATTTTCATAGGGCAGCGCCACTATTGCCCTATGCACCGGCCCTAGGAGCTCACAGGGCCGTGGCGAACGTGCCGCATATAGGCGGTTACGGAGCGTAGCTAGGCGCAAAGGGCAGAGTGCGCAGAACCTGAGTAGGTCCCGAGAAAAAGCCCCGATAAACGGTGATCTTCGAGCTCTGCCCGAACGCGAAACCGCTGGTCCAGGCCCCTGTGCCCTATGCACGGAACGCGCCGACCAGCGAATCGATGGTGGCGGGGGGTACGCCTGTACCTCGGACATCGGACCTCAGCGACTGCAAAGTGGCAGGTAACCGGGCCGTGCATACGCAACCGCCCGGGCGCTGCACTGCTCGCTTGGGGCACTCCCGGCTCGGAGCCCCACGAACGGGCCCGCCGCCACGACCGAACGTCTCCTCAACCGAAGATCCGCCGGGTTTGGGGCGTGGCGTCACTGCGCCCAGGGGGGCGTGACCCTGACTCCATCGTTGGTGACCGCTTCGAGGCCGGGGGTGGTGGTGACCCACACGCTCGCGCCTGAGGTTCCGGCGTCGACTTGCAGTTCGCTGTTCGCCGGCACGAGAGCGACGCCGCCCTCATGCAGCGTGGTTTGAAGTCCGTCAAGGCTGATGCGCAGGTCGCCGTCGAGGACGAGCAGAACCTCGTCCCGAGTCGGTCGGTGCGCGACTCCTTCGAGGCCGGGCGGGATCTCGAGACGCCACGCGCAGAGCTGATCGCTTCCTCGAGAGGGGGCGACATACGAGTGGAAGCGAGAGCCGTGCGTCTCGAACATGACGGCGTCGGACGGACTGACGATGGGCATGTCCACCTCCAGATAGACAGGTCACTTGTCTTTATAGACAAGCAGACTGTCCAGGGCGGCTGCGACCATCGTGGTGATCCCGGGCGAAGGGAGCGCCCCAGTTGTCAGCGTTTCGCGAACGGAGTCCATCGACACCTCCCTCCGCCGCCACTCTGGGGCAACCTTCGGGTTCGGCACCCGACGACGTGCCTGGTCGCGGCGCCTGCACTGTCACTTGCAACTGCCCGGTAACTGCGCTATTCGATGCCGGGCGCCCCGCCGAGGAGTCCGGAGATACTCGATCACCCCACCGAGCTTCGGGGGTCGACCTTCTGCTGGCGCCTTCAGCCTGCGAACAGTTGCTCGGCGCGGGCGCGCACGGCGTCGAGCGTGTCGATCGTGGTCTGCACCGCGGCCGGGTCGATCCCGGCGGTCAGCGCCTGCGTGGTCTCGGAGACCAGCTCCCGGCAGAGGTTCAACTGCTCGCGTCCCGAACCCGTCAGCAAGCCCTCGGTGTCGAGCAGACCGGCATCGACGAGCCGGGTGCGCGCCGCAGCAACTGTCTCGCGTGGTTGCGTAAGCGCATCGGCCACCAGTTCCTCGACTCGCGCCGGATCGTCGGCGTGTTCTTGGATGTTGAGGTACACCCACTCGTCGTAGCCGCCGATCAGGCTGCCGGCGAGGGCGTGGGCGAGCAGCGGCCGCAGCGCGTTCTCGGTCGCGCCGATGACGGGAGGAAGGGGTCCGGCAAGCACGGAGAAGCCTCCTTGGTTATCGTTGGTTTAACCAACAGTATCACACGGCGTTGGTGTCACCAACGATAATGAGGACCATGAACTCTTATGCCTCGCCGAGGCTGGCGAACCTTGCGACATGGCAGCTCTCCCGAGCCGCGGCCCGCTCGCACCGGGTGCTGCACGAGCACCTGGCAGCGGAGGGGGCGAGCGGCTATGAGTACCGCGTCCTCGCCGCGCTCGGGGACCTCGGCCCGGCCAGCCAGGCCGACCTCGGGCGAGCCGCAGCGCTCGACCGCCGAGACGTCACCCACACCGTGCGCGACCTCCACGCGCGAAAGCTGGTGATCCGCCGCGCCGACCCCGACGACAGTCGCCAGATGCTCGTCGAGCTGACCACCGCTGGAGCTGCGATGCTCGAACGGCTCGACCTCGTCGTCGACGAGGTGCAGGACGTGGTGCTCGCCGGGTTAACCCCCGCCCAGCGGCGCACGCTCGTCCACCTGCTCGACAAGCTCTCCTGAGGACACCCAGCGGCCGTGCCGAAGCTCGCCGGGCCCCCCGACGCATGCCGGACGGCCGGATGTCACGCGGACGCGGGTTCAGCTGCCCGACACCTCGGCGAGGACGGGCTCGATGATCTCCTCGGCGATCCAGTGCGTCGGGCGGCCGGAGACGGCCGAGGTAGTCGTGAGAAGGCAGCACCTGGCGCCAGCCTCCAACGATCTGGGCTTCGCCCGGACGGCTCAGGGCTACGTGCCGGTGATCTCCGAGTACGACGGGCGGACCCTGCTCGGCGGG
>DAHWQF010000361.1 GCA_027334785.1 Acidimicrobiaceae bacterium | reverse complement strand
TCCGTCAACGCTGAAGGCGACTCAATCGGGCCGATAATCCGGATCCACCCCACCCAGATCATCAGCTGGGGCCTGAACGAAGACCGCTGAGAATCCCCGGCGCCACCTCTGTCCCCCGCCTCCAGGCCAACCAGGAAGGCGTCTCCCCCGAAGCCGTAGTGCTCCCCAGGTGGCGGGAGCTCGTCGTTGCCCATCGGGGCCTTGCAGCCCTGGCTCTCCGTCGCGGGAACATCGTCGGTGCCCGAAGTGGACCGGGCACTCCCCCGCCGCCCCGACATCGGGGCCAACAAGGCTGGCCCGCCAAGGCCTCCCCCTGGCGGCAAAAAATCGGGAAACCTCGCTCTGGGCTGAGCCACGGCGAGCCTGAGCGCACCGGCAGCTTCCTTTTATAAGTCACCTGGGGGATTTCCCGCCAGCCTCCAATCCCATCTGTCTACATGTAGCTCTGTTGACATGTTAATATGTTGACTGATCTACGCTATAGCTACCTCGTCTACCTCTATCCTTGATTGTTAACAGATCCGTGTGCTAACACACATACATGCTCGTCACCGTTGCGGCATCTAAGGGGGGGGTCGGCAAGACAACCTTGGCTTACGAACTCGCCACCGCCTTAGACGCGGTCTTAGTGGACCTCGACTGGGACGGTGGGGGAGCAACTCGCATGTGGGGCGACAACCCTCAGGCCCGCCGTACATCTCCTTTGCTCGACTCCCTTGAGCGCCGAACCACGCCACGTCCGAGGTCCCGCCTCGGACAGCCTGCGCTTGTGCCATCATCGCCAGATCTGGCCGCAAGCCGGGTGCCCTCCGACGTTGTGGCGGACTCTCTCCAGAATTGGGCCGTTGTATGGGCGCCCCGGCCCGTCATCGTGGACACGCACCCGGGCGCGAACGAGTTCACGGAAGGTGGCCTCCTAGCTGCCGACCTAGTCATTGTTCCCGTCGTCTTAGGCGGTCGGGAGCTCGACGCATTGGAAACCATGCTCAACGAACTAGCCGCCTATCGTGTTGTCCTAGTACCGAATATGGTCCCAGCACTCCCACCCGCTCGCCTCGTTGAGCGGCTGAAATCCCTCGCCGATCATTCTCAGGTCCCAGTGGCGGGAATGGTGAGCGAACACCGGTGGCTTCGCCGGCGCATGCGTAGACGAGCAGTAGTAGCGGAACCTAAACCAGGGGTTGCCGTAGCGAAGGCCGCCGCCGAGTACCGAGCTGTCGCCAAACAAGTCGTCGCCCTCTGTGGGCATTATGAGGAGGCAACGGTATGACAGACAGCGCCCTTGCCCAAGGAGGGCTCGAGGCCCTGACTGAACGTGTCGAGCGCGGCAAGCGCCGAATCCCCCCGCCACGACGCCCACGCACAGCCCTACAACCCGCCCACGAGCATCCTGACCTAGTGCACGAAGCACAACAGTCCGAGACGCTTATCGAATCGCAGACCACCCAAAGAGCTGCCCCAGCCCCAGCGAAGATTGCACCAGCCCCGCTACTGGAGGCACTCATCGATGCACCGACGACCATGTTGGGTGCACGCGTGCGCCGGCCCCTCGATGACTTATTGGCGGATGCCGTCCACTCCGCGCGTCAACATCAGGTTCGCACCAGCAAGGTCGAGTTGGTCGAACTGGCGCTGCTTTCATTGGCCGATTTGGACGGCGCCACCCTTGCAGAGCGAGTACGGCGGTTCCGCTCCGAGACGAGCCGCTATGCGGCTCCTCGTCGATAGATCTCCCCTAGTTCCAAGAGCCGTTCATCGCTCTCATTTGCTGGTCCCTAGTAGCCAACTACCCATGAGAGAAGCGATGTTTTACCCGGCCGCCCCCCTGGGAAGCGATTGTTGTAAAGGAGTCGGGCTTGGGATTTTGCGCGGGGTGTGTGTGGTGGAGGGATTTAACACCACTAAAAGTGGTGGGGGTTGACGGCAGTACTTGGCGGTCTATAAAAATGGCCAGTTTTGGCCGTCGGACTTGTGCCCGGGATGAGCTGTCGGCTGTCTTAGGAGCCTGGGACCGGTTCTCGGGCGCGCTGGGGACAAGTAGTTGGCTTTTGGCAAGTTGTGTGGCTGGCCAAGCCAGGGGAGTGGGCACCCAACGCCTCGACGGCCCCCAGGGCTAGGGAGAGGCTCTCGTTAGCGCCGAGACGAGCGCAGCACGGGCCAGGCTAAGTTCTGCCTCCACGTCGACGGGAGCCCCCTCTGGCTCAGGAGCGAGCGATGTAGCCCGGGTGGTCGTCTCCTCGGCCGAGGGGCCGGCCTTCGGTGGGGGAGGGGCCTGGGTAGCGCCTGGGGTGCCAGGCGGGGCCACGCGGCCCTGAGGGACACGCCTCGCCTGGGCCCTGGCACGAGCGATGTCTTCGACCTCCTCCACTTCGGCGCGCAGCTCCTCAGGTATGACGAAGCGCCACAGGTTCGAGGTCCAGCGCAGCTGGCCTCGGCCCACCTCATAGCGGTGGACGCGCTCTACCCAGCCGAGCTCGCGCAGCTCGGCCATCCAGCGCCCCGCCGTGCGCTGGCCCGCCAGCTTGTCCTCGCCGTAGCGCTCGGCACCGAGCACGAGGCGGGCGATCGTGGAGAGCCTCCACCAGGACTCAGAAAGGCGCTGGTCGCTCGCGTCCAAGAGCGCGGCCAGCACGCCCGCGAGGAGCGGGCTCAGTTGCCCCCTCTGCTGGGCGAGGGCTATGGCCCTCCTGGTCCGAGTCCGCTGGTTGCGGTCCCGGCGCTCTGGGTCTGGGCCCCAGGACCGGCAGCGCTCGTAGCTGGGCGGGCGGCCCCGGGCCGGGTGGCCTGGAGGTAGCCGGTTCCCGCCCCGGTGCAGCTTTGCTGGGGTGCCGGCAGGCCTGGTGCGCTGGGGGACAGGGACGGCTCTCGCGAGCGAGGCCGCGACGGGCAGGGGCCCAGGGGCCTCCCGGCGAGGCTGAGGGCTGCGGTAGAGGCGGCGCCTCATGCGGCTGCCTGGGCCAGGGCCTGGTCGTCTTGGCCCACCAGGCGCCTAGACCACCACGCCTCCTCTTGGGCGAGCAGCGCCGCCGGGTCGAGGTGGCGTGCAGCGAGGTAGGCGTAGGCGGCATCTCGCTGGGCAGGCGTGGCCCCGCCCCAGGCGCCGTAGCGGTAGCCAGCGCCCTCGCTGGCCAGGGCCAGGAAGAGGCAAGGCTCCCAGACCTGGCAGTGCCGGCAACGGGCGAGCGCACGGTGGTATGGCGGGGAGTAGAAGTCATCGGGGCCGAGCCCGCGGCAGGCCGCGAGCGACCTCCACGTGGCACCGGTACGGCTCGGCTCGTCACCAGGTGTACGCCGGTGGGCAGGCCCACCAGCTGGGGCTGTAGCTGTCAAAAGGTGGCCTCCTTCGAAGCGCGTCAAGGGAGACCAACGACCAGGAAAGCTTTCTTGCGACCCGCCGGTGCGCTACTATGAGCGTGGGTTTGGCCAGCGGGTAGAGGCGATTCTCTAAGTCGTTGGTTTTCAGTACGAGGGCCGGCGGCAACCGGTCCTCGTTTCGCGTCCGGCCTCAAATGGCCGGCTAGGTAAGAGGGGTCGTGTGGTTTGCTAAGCAGCTCCTTTCCCGTTGTTGTCGCGGCTTTGCTCGCGAAGGACCCACTGTCCGTCCGGACGGCGTTCCGCCCGGCCCTCCAGGCCGAGGATCGCCAAGTACTTGCGGGCGTTCCCGACGTGCACCTGGAGGAGCCTCGCAATCTCTTCTGCGCTCGCAGAGCCGTACTCGTCAAGCAGAGCCACGACCTCATCGGTGCGCGGTGCAGGGAGCTTCCTCCGCTGGTACCTAGGGGCGCGTGCCGACCAGGCGAGCACGTCGCCAGCCCTGACGAGCCAGTAGTCACGCTGGCGCTCACCCGCTAGAGAGCCGTTCCAAATGGCCACCCTCACAGCCCCGCCTGTCCGGCCAACGAGCTTGCCGGCCTCGGTAGTCGTGAGCATGGTGTCATCCGAGATGAGCTGCGAGCTGGCGAGGCATGACATACGTGTAACTCTAGCTAGCCCGTACGCGCGTATAGCGGATCAGCTCTGAACGGCTCTTTCATACCTTCAGGTCCTCTCGCCCCCCTCGGACCTCGGCCCCATTTTGGGTCACAGTCATCGTCGCCCACCGCAAGCTGGCATCTTCTCCCCCGGCCCGATGTCTTGGTAAACCACCTGCAGTGGGCGCCCTCGTGACTTGCTGATGGCCCCTACCAGCTCTTCGAGCGTGAAGGGGTGAGACAGGCCGAGCCTGCCCAAGATCTCCTCGCAGCGGCGCTGCAGAGGGCCGATCCCGCCTC
>DAHWQF010000360.1 GCA_027334785.1 Acidimicrobiaceae bacterium | reverse complement strand
TGGAGGCGATCAAGGTGCTCCTAGGTATCGGGGAGCCGCTCGTTGGCCGCCTCCTCGCTTATGACGCCCTCGAGGGGAGCTTCCGTACCTTCCGGCTCAACCGCGACCCGGAGTGCCCAGCTTGCTCGGTGCCCAAGGAGCAGCTGGTCATCGCCGAGTACGACCAGTTGTGCATGCCGCACCCGCTCCAGGCGCCGGCGGAACTGGAGGCGGTGCCGGCGTAGGCAGGCGCTTCCCGTCACAGGTTCACCAGTTTCGTTTCGTTCGGTGGTGCCTCTCGGTTCACTGAGGCTCCCCAAGTACGATCAGCTGTGCGCGCAACTGGGGTAGCCGGGGGAACTGAAAGACCCGCCTCCCGGCCCGCACGCGCTTCGGCCACCGTCGAGCTCGTGCCGGTCATCGTCTCGGTTGACCAGACGACGCCCAAGCTCCTCACGGTGCGGAACCCCGCCCACACGGCTGGCCCGGGGCGAGCAGGGCCGGCGCTCCCCTCGGGCTACCTGGACGACGACCTCGACCGGACCCTCGAGCAGGGGGTACGCCGCCTCGTGAGCCAAGAGCTCGGGCTACCCGTTCGCTACTTCGAGCAGCTTTACACCTTCGGTAACCGCGACCGGGCACCAGAGAGCCGTGCGCTCGCGGTGGCTTACCTGGCCCTGGCTCGCTACCGGCCCGTCCATGGGCCGGGCGGACCGGAATGGCGGAGCTGCTACGACCTCTTCCCCTGGGAGGACTGGAGAGAGGGCCGCCCGAGCCTGATCGATGACGTGGTTGTGCCCGCACTCGAGCGGTGGCTGGCCGCTTCGCCTGCCGATGTGCTGCCTACGCGCACCGAACGGGCCGAGCTCACCTTCGGTACCGGTCAAGCCCGCTGGGACCCGGTCCGGGTCCTCGACCGCTATGAGCTGCTCTACGAGCTCGGGCTGGCAGCCGAAGCCGCCACCGGCGAAATAGGCGGGCAGGGCCGAGCTGGGCCGGGCTCAGGCGGCAGCGGAGCCCCGCTCGGTACCGCCGCCGGCGCGCTCGGCGTTCCGCTCGCCCTCGACCACCGCCGCATTGCGGCCGCTGCCCTGGAACGCTTGCGGGGGAAACTCGCCTATCGTCCCGTGGTGTTCGAGGTGCTGCCCGAGACGTTCACGCTTTCCACCCTGCAGCAGGTGGTGGAGGCCTTCGCCGGCCAGCACCTCCACAAACAGAACTTCCGGCGCCTGGTGGCCAGCGCGAACCTGGTCGAGCCCACCGGGGAGGCCCACGTACCTACCGGCGGCCGGCCAGCCGAGCTGTACCGCTTCCGACGCGAGGTGCTAAGAGAGCGGCCGGCGCCTGGCCTTGGCCTCCGCCGGCTGGGCGGCCCGTAGTCGATCTGGTGAGCCCATAGACGGCCATCTGGTGCTGGGCTGAGCCCTCGGCTTGAGCTCGTCGCGGCGGTTCGGGTGGCCGAAGTCTCGGGGCTCCGCTATAGTGATGGATATGCTCACACAGAGTATAAGTGCAGAGGATGGCGAGGCTGAGGAGTTAGCAAGTTTTGACAAGTGGGCCGCCTTGGTCCGCCGTTTGGCGCGCGAGCGCGACGCCGTGCTCCTCGCCCACAACTATCAGCTCCCCTGGATCCAAGACGTGGCTGATTACGTTGGGGATTCGCTCGCTCTTTCCCGGTTGGCTGCCCGGAGCGACGCGAGCGTGATCGTGTTCTGTGGCGTGCACTTCATGGCCGAGACTGCCAAGTTGCTCGCTCCTGACCGGACCGTGCTCCTGCCCGACCTGCGGGCGGGCTGCTCGCTGGCCGACACGGTGACGGCCGAGGACGTCCGCAAGTGGCGTTCCGAGCACCCCGACGGGCTCGTGGTGGCATATGTCAATACCTCGGCCGCGGTGAAGGCCGAGTCGGACATTTGCTGCACTTCCTCCAATGCCGTGGAGGTGGTCGAGTCGCTGCCGGAGGGCTCGGAGGTACTGTTCCTGCCCGATATGTTCCTCGGCCAGCACGTCGCGCGCCGGACGGGCCGGCGCCTTGACATATGGATGGGCGAGTGCCACGTCCATGCCGCCATATCGCCGGCGGAACTAAAAGAGAAAGTGGCTCAGCACCCCGACGCACAGCTTTTCGTGCACCCCGAATGCGGCTGTACGACTTCTGCCCTGTGGCTTTCGGGGACAGGGGACCTGCCGGAGGAACGGGCGCATGTCGTCTCGACTTCTGGGATGGTAAAAGCAGCCCGTGAACTAGGTGACGGCCACGCTCTGGTCGCGACCGAGACCGGGATACTCCACCAACTGAGAAACGTCAACCCCCGGGCCAAGTTTGAGGCCATCTCGCCCAGAGCTGAGTGCCGCTATATGAAAATGACGACACCCAAGCGCCTGCTCGACTCCCTGCGTTACGGGGTCCACGAGGTCGAGGTGGACGAAGAAATTGCCCGCCGGGCGCGGCTGGCCGTGGAGCGGATGGTGGCCATCGGGCAACCGGGTGGGGGCGAGTGACATGAAGGCGTTCCACGACGACCTCGATGTCCTCGTAATAGGTTCAGGCATAGCCGGCCTCTCGGCCGCCATGGCCCTTGCGGGCCAGCGGCGGGTGGCGGTCATCTCGAAGGAGGACGGTGGAGGCGGGAGCACCGAACTGGCCCAAGGCGGCATCGCAGCCGTGCTCGGGCCACCCGACAGCGCGCGTTGTCACGCCACCGACACGCTGGCGGCGTCAGCGGGCCTCGGCGACGCTCGGGTCGCGGCCGAGGTGACGGCGGAGGCGGCGGACGCCATCAAGGTCCTTGCCAGTCTCGGCGTGCACTTCGACGATGGGCCGCCTGCGCGCGAAGGTGGCCACAGCGCGGCCCGGGTCGTCCACGCCCGGGGGGACGCGACCGGTGCCGAGATCTCCCGCGCCCTCATGCAGGCTGCCCGGGGCCTCGGGGTACCGGTGGTCGGTGGCATGTTCCTCTTGGACTTGGCCACCGAAGGCGGGCGGGTCGCCGGTGCCATCGTCTGGGACCGGGCCACGGGCGCCGTCCGGCGAGTGAGCGCGGCGACGGTCATCCTGGCGACAGGAGGCTACGGCCACCTGTGGGCCAGTACCACGAGCCCGGAGGCGTGCAGCGGTGATGGTCTAGCGGCCGCTCTCCGGGCGGGGGCGCAGGCGGCCGACCTCGAGTTCGTGCAGTTCCACCCGACCGGCATGGCCCTAGGCGGGGAACGGAGGCCCCTCGCGTCGGAAGCACTGCGCGGAGCCGGGGCACGGCTGCGGGACGCGGCCGGCGAACTGCTCCACCCGCTTACAGAGCCCGGCAGGGGCGACCTCGCCCCGCGTGACGTCGTGAGCGCCTCGATGGCCCGCCGCATGGCCGAACTCGGTGCCGACCATTGCTACTTGGACGCCACCGTTCTCGACCCTCTGCTGTTGGAGAGCCATTTCCCGACGTTCGTGGCCGCGTGCCGAGCCGCCGGCATCGAGCCCACGAGCGACTTGGTCCCCGTGTCGCCGACGGCGCATTACACGATGGGCGGCGTGCTCTCCGATGCCGATGGGCGCACCACCCTGGAAGGCCTGATGGCGGTGGGCGAGGTGGCGTGCAACGGCCTGCATGGCGCCAACCGGCTTGCCTCCAACTCGCTCTTAGAGGGTGCGGTGGTCGGCCGGCGGGCGGCCCGGGCTGTGCTCGAGGCGGACGGGCCTGTCGCACCTCGTGCCCCAGCCCCCATCGGCCCAGGCCCCTTCGGCCCAGCCCCCTTCGACCCAGCCCCATTCGACCCAGCCCTATTCGGTCAAGCCCCATTCGGTCAAGCCCGATTGGATTCAGGCCCATTGGGCCCGGCGTTGGGCCGGGCGCCCTTTTTTGCGCCCGGCGCGCTCGGGCCGGAACAGCTCCGCTCGGCCATGCAGGACTGGGCTGGCGTCACGCGGGACGTCGCGGGCCTCGAGTACCTCGCAAGCTTGCTCGGCGGGAGGGCGTTCGGAGCCAGCCCGGCCGGCGCGGGTGCGCCGCTCGCCGGCTCCCCCGGCCCCCAGGAGCTCGCCAACATGACATTGGTGGCGCGTGGCGTCGTCACGCTGGCCCTCCGTCGCGAGGAGTCGCGCGGAGCCCATCGGCGGGCCGATTTCCCCTCGAGCGACCCTCGGTGGCGCGTACGCCAGGTCGTCCAACTGCTGCCCGACGGCACCCTCACCGTCGGCGAGCTCCCAGTGGCCGACGCGCTCTCGGACGAAGTGGACGGCGTGGCCGGGCCCGCTCCTCGGGCGGACCTGAGGCCAGCGGCCGCTGGCGCGCGGTGAGCGATTTTTCCCCTCCCTGGG
>DAHWQF010000035.1 GCA_027334785.1 Acidimicrobiaceae bacterium | reverse complement strand
CAAGCCTTCGCCAACTTCGCGTTCGGTTACGCGGCAGCGCTGGCGTCGCTGCTGGCCGTGGTGCTGTTCGGCTTCAGCTGGGCACAGATCCGTTTCATGCGCCAGCAGGAACTCTAAGGAGCGCATCCGATGGCCCTAATCATGCAGAAAGCGAAGCCCGAAGCCCTCATCGTACAACCCGGGCTCTTCGGGATACGCAGGCTGAACACGACCCGTCTCGTGGTCGGCATCTTCTTGGCACTTGTCTCGTTGGCCCCGCTCCTCTACATGCTCTCTCTTTCCTTCCAGCCCAATGAAGGGATCTTGGGTTCGACCGCCGTCGTACCCACCAACCCGACGACCTCGAACTACATGCAAGCGTGGAGCCAGAACAGCTTCGGCCACTATTTCTTCAACAGCCTTTCCGTTGCCATCGCAACGGTCGTGATCACCGTTGCGTTCGCGTCCTTGGCCGCGTTCGCTTTTGCCAGGTACAAGTTCCCGTTGAAAGAGGTGATCTTCTACATATTCCTGGCCAGCTTGGCCGTGCCCGGCCTGCTCCTCCTCATACCTCAGTACATGCTCCTCGAGCGGCTCCACCTCTTGAACTCGCTCGTTGGGCTGACGCTCCTCTACGTCGGTTCGAACCTCCCCTTCACGATCTTTTTCCTGCGAGGGTTTTTCCAAGGCATCCCGAAGGAGTACGAAGAAGCCTTCCGCCTGGAGGGAGCCGGGACATTGCGAGTCCTTTCGCGCCTGATCCTGCCGTTGTCGGTCCCAGCGCTCGCGGTAGTCTCCATCTTCACTTTCAACGCGTCGTGGGACGAGTTCCCGGCGGCCCTCACAATGCTCAACACACCTTCACACTTCACCCTCCCGATCGGCTTGGCCGACTTCATCGGTAACCACACGACTGCCTGGGGCCCGTTGTTCGCGGCTTCGGTGATCGCGACTGTGCCGACAGTCATCGTGTTCGTCCTGTCGATGAAGTGGTTCCAAAGCGGGGTGTCCCTGGGCGGGCTCCGCTAGGAAGAGACGACAACTTCGATGGGCCGTGAACAAGTGGCGCTGGAGGACGTCCGAGCCTTCTACAGGGCCGGAGAGGATATCCTTGCGGCCGCGCTGCCCCCAGGCACCGCGCGCGTCGTGGCCAGCCGTGGCACTGGGGAGGTCTTCGAAGCGGAACTTGGTGATCACGCCCGCTTCGAGGGGTTGCAAGCGGGGACGTACTGCATCGAGGCCCTGGGCCCTGACGAGACTTCGTTGGCGGAGCAGTTGACCACCATCGGCTCCCACGCTGGCGAGCGCCCGGTGCACGGCTTTGCCACGTCCTTCGTGCCCGAGAGCGTGCCGGTGGTGCTGGACTGGCTGAGCGCGCTTCGGTGCACAGTCGTGCAGGTTTACGACTGGATGGAGAGCTATTCGGCTCCTCTTGGCCCGCCAAGTGGCTGGAAGGACCCCTCGGGCCGGGAAGTCTCTTTCGATGCGCTGCGGTCGCTGGCTGTCGGCATCAAGGCCGACGGGGCTGTGGCGCACGCCTATGCGCCTATCTACGCGGTCGACCGTCCTTTTGCGGCAGAGCACCCTGAGTTGCTCATGTACAGGGGGGACGGTGCCCCCGAACGTCTCTTCGACAACATTGTGCTCGCCAATCCCGCGGACGGCCGCTGGCAACGCCACTTCACGTCGACTTATGGCGAGGCCGCCGACCGGGTCGGCTTCAATGGCTTTCACGTCGACAGCTATGGTTTCCCACGTGCCGGCGCAGACGGGCAAGGTCAGCATGTCGAAATGCGTACAGCATACGAGTCGTTCCTCGAGTCCTTCCGTGGCCAGAGACCAGATGACCTGATCAGTTTCAACCAGGTCAACGGGGTCCCGTCGGGTTTGAGCCTGCCAGGGGGCCCTGGGTTCCGCTACTGCGAAGTGTGGCCCCCGAACGACCGGTGGCGCCATCTAGAGGGATTGCTCGACCGCAGCGCCGGCAAAGCAGTTTTTGGAGGCTCAGGGGAGCCCGCGCTTGGGCGCCCGGCCCTGCGCGGCTCCATTGCCTGTTACCCACCTGTGTGGGCAGGTGCCGGACCGGAGGCTCGGGGAGCCTCGCTTCGCACAGTGGTCCTAACGGAGGCCATCGCGACCTGCCTCGGGGCAAGCGCGCTCTTGTACGGGAACGCAGCCGGCGTCCTTTGCGACCCTTACTACCCGAAGCACGAGGTGCTGTCGCCGGCCGAGGCTGAGACCGTGCTCGCGTGGCACTGGTTCGCTTTGCGCTGCCGTGACCTCTTCTTGGAAGGCGAGGACACGAGCTGGTACGAGATCGGTGATGAAAACGGTGCCGTGTCGGTTGACTGGGGCGGCCCAGTACGGCCGGAACCTGTAGGTGGTGCGCTTTTCGTCCGCGTCGTGCGTTCCATCGACCACATCGGCGTGGGTATGGTCGACCTCACTGGCAGTGCCAACGGATCTTGGTCGGAGCCGACTTCGCCGGGCAGGTGCATGTCGGCTCGCGCCCGTGTGCTTCTGGACGCCCCAGGAAAGTGGGAGGCAGCTGTCGCCACCCTGGGTTCTGAAAGGGGCCACTTCGTGCCCACAT
Source organism: Acidimicrobiaceae bacterium (assembly GCA_027334785.1). Taxonomy (GTDB): domain Bacteria; phylum Actinomycetota; class Acidimicrobiia; order Acidimicrobiales; family Palsa-688; genus JAJZYO01. The sequence goes on along the minus strand of DAHWQF010000035.1, from coordinate 11,040 downwards.
CCTTTATTGTCGTCAGCCACCGTGAGGGGCTGGCCGCCGAGGTAGAAGTGCCTTTGGTTGCGGGTTGGTCTGTTCTGCGGCTAACAAGGAAGTGACCGGGGAAAGCGCCGGGGTCGTGCTGTCCATGACCTGCCACCCCCTCCGCAGACGAGGGCATGCCTACGGGATAAAAGGGTTAGGCCGGTTGAGCTCAGGTTGTCCGAGCGGGCGTGGGCCACGACCGTGATCCGCCTCAGCCTGCGTAGGTTGGCCAAGGTCCGCCAGGGGCTCGTACTTCCCGCTGCTGCTGGGGCAGCGTTCGCCTTCTTGGTGGCGTTCGCCCTCGAGCCGCTCGTGCAACAGGCGGTCGGTAGCTTCTTTTCCTGGCACGACGTCCGGCCGAGAGCTTGGGCGGGCCTCCGTGAGTACTCCGCTGTCTTGGCAGATCCTTCGGCCCGTTCGGCGCTTGTCCACACGGTTGTCTACGTGGCCCTCACCGTGCCTCTGGAAGTCAGCATCGGGCTCGCTGGCGCGTGGCTTGTGTCGCACGTCAGGCGTGGTAGGCGTCTTCTGACAGCTGTTTACGTGATGCCACTGGCCGTGCCGTGGCCATCGGTGGCAACGCTGGTGCTCGGGTTCTTCAACGCCGGGGGCGTCCTGGACACGTTGCGAGCGGACGTGTTTGGCTCGCACCGGCTCGTACTTTGGCTCCAGGACCCAACGTTGGCCTTTGTCGTCATCGTGCTGGTCGGTGTCTGGAAAGGGTTACCTTGGTGCTTCTTGCTCATGCTCGCAGCTCTCGGTACCTGCAACGACGAGGTCTTCGAGGCTGCCCGGGTGGACGGCGCGCGCGGCCTGTCGTTCTGGCTTGGTGTCGTGGTGCCCGCGGTATGGCCGATGCTGGTGTTCGTAACTATCTTCCGGGTCTTTGGCGAGGCGCAGACCTACGCGTCGGTAGACCTGTTGACCCAAGGCGGGCCAGCCAACGCGACTCAACTTGCGTCCACGTATGACAACACACTGGCCTTCCAGTACTTCCAGTTCGGGCAGGCCTCCGCGTTGGGCACGATCACGGGCGCTGCGTTGCTTGTGGTCGCAGGAGGAGGGTTTTTCATGTTGCGCCGACGGCCCGACGTCTTTCCCGCCGCGCTTTTGGGCCTACCCCGGAAGCTCGTCGAGGCGGTAAGCGCCACCTACCGGAGGTTCCCGGTCGCCTCTCTGGCCAGTGGCCCAGGTACAGCTCCTCATGTGCCAACTGGGGTGACGAGGTGGAGCTCCCGGTGGCCCCTGAGGCGGTCAGTGGCATGGGGCCGTCGGGCGAACGCTGGGGTGCTCTGTCTCGCGGCGGGTGTGACACTCGTGCCGCTGGTGGGCGGGTTGCCGGGCAGCGCGTTGCGCCCCGACCTTGCGCTGCCTTGGCCTGTCGTCGGCTCGGGCCTACTGAACAGTGCCCTGCTGACGGTCGCTACCTTGCTCGGTACAGTGCTGCTGGGGGTGCCGGCAGCCTACGTCCTGGCTCGATGGACGTCTCGACTACGGCCCGTTTTTTTCCTAATGGTTCTCTTCGCCATGGCGGTGCCAGGGGCGCTCGTCATCCTGCCACAGTACCAGGAGATGTCGTGGTTGGGCCTGGTGGACAGCCGCTTAGGCTTGGTCCTCCTGTACATCGCCGCCGACTTGCCACTCGCGGTTTTTTTCCTCCGCGCCGCCTTCGCCTCGGTCCCCGAAGGCTACGTCGAAAGCATGCGCGTGGACGGCGCGGGGGCGCTCCGTGTCGTTACACGGCTGCTCGTCCCGCTGTCGTTGAGCACGCTCGTCACAGTTGCGGTCTTCGTCGTGATCCAAGTCTGGAACGAAGTCCCACTTGCGGCGACCTTGTTGGACAACCAGGCGCTTTACCCACTGCCTCTGATCGTTGCGCTCGGTACTGGTGGGACGGCCTCACTGGGAGCTAGCTGGATCTCGATAGCCCCGCCCCTCTTTGTATTCTTGATCTCTCAACGGGCGTTCCAACGTGGGATGTTGACCGGTACGCTGTTGTGACCTGACTCTTCGGCTTGGAGCGCCGCCGGACTCAAGGACGAGGTGCTGGTGTCCAGGAGGCGTGCGGGTCGGGGCGACGGCTTGGGCGTGCCGCTCGCAGTCGTGGTGCGTGCGCTTAGGGGTGACAGGTGCGGCTCGAGGACAACTCTCATCCGTACCTCTTCCTTGCAAGAGTCAGAAGGCACTGGCAGTCGCCAGCATCAAGGAAGCCCATCGCTCGGTGTCACTTGCCGCGCCCCCCGTGCTCCTCGGCTACCGTCAGGCCGCTCATAGCCTCTATGACCGCCCCGTCGACGCCCTCTGGTCCCCCGTACCACCCTGTCGAGCCGTCGGGCGGGGTGTCGGGCACTTGGCGGGCAACGGCAGCGAACAAAGAGGTCAGCCTCTTTTCGATGTCACCTGCCCCACGTGTCACTTCTCCATGTCCTTCCTGAGGCGCCCCAACCCCCGGTGGGCGAGCGACTTCACGGTGCCGAGCGGGCAGCCGAGCAACGCCGAAATCTCGGGGAGGGTCGGCTTGTCGTAGTAGCCCAGGGCAAGCACTTGGCGCTGGCGCACCGGCAACTTCTGAACAGCTGCCATATGAGGGCGTCCTCGGCGCCCAGGACCGGGGTATCACCGGTGCCGAGCTGTTGGCGCAGTTCTACCACCTTGTGCCGCCAGCGGTCACGGACCTGGTTGACCACGGCTCGGCGCCGGTAAGCGAGCGGTTGCTCCGCTATTGAGCGGCCACTCGAGATGACGCGTAGGAACGCGTCGTGGAGGATGTCCTCGGCCTGCTCTTTAGACCCGGTCATCATCCACGCCGTCCGAAAGAGGCTCGGCCAACAGGACCTGTAGAGGAGGCCCAGCTCTTCGCTGACCTCATGCCTCTCGTCTACGACCGGCTCCATATGCAACTAGACGACCACGTGGCCGTGATGGTTGCGCCCGGCCCTGAGGTCATCTCGACTGCGGGCCGGCGCCCGAGCCTTTCGTGGCCGCCGACTGGCTCCTGGCCGAAGACCGCCCGGCCCCAAAGCGCCCGATGGACCGCCCCGACGGTCGGCATCCAGAGCGTCGAGGTAGTTGCCCGGTGAACACCCAAGCAACGGGGGCTTCGAAACGCACCAGTAGCTCATCTCCTTCACGGCCGGCCGCCTCCGGCGGCTCTGGCGGGAGGGGTAGCCTACCAAGGCGTGGCAGGGGCGGCTCGTCGTGGGCTGTTGCGTGGTGCCCCTGCCGTCGGCGCCTCCTTCCTGCTCGCCCTTGGCCCTGTGGCGGCCGCGCAGCCAGTGCGATCTGGAAGGGCTGTCACCTCGGCCCGCGCCCTGGGCCCTCGAGGGCCAGGCCCCGTGCACTTCGGGACGCCCAAGGCCAAGGCTGTCCGGGACCTGGTAAGCCTCTTCGGTGAGCCGAGCTCGAGTGGTATCAATACGGGCTGCGGCCCTCGCTATAGCGAAGCGGAGTGGGGCGAGGTCGTGGCAGAGTTCCGCTCAGGGAGCTTCCGGGCTACCGGTACCTGAAAGGTGGGTGGCTTTTGACGACGCCAGGGTCTCCTAACCAGCCGCCACCATCACAGCTGCGCGGCCCGCACTTGGCCACCGCTAAGGGGATCTCGCTCGGGAGCACGCTTGGTCAGCTGCGCTCCGCCAGTACGAAGCGCTCCGGGGCGCAACGAGAGCCCGCCGGCGGGGGCAAGGGCGCAACAGACGTCGTGGCAGGCGACGAGGTGGTGGGCGGTGGCGGCGGGGAAGTGCTCGCCCAAGCACCGGGCCGAAACGCGCCATAGCCACCGAGCCCCGAGGCGGTGCTGTCAAGCGGTTCCGAGAAGGTGTCTTGTTGGGACGGTGGCTGCGTAGCTGTTGGCCCGTCTGGTGCTGCCGTACTGGGCCCGAAGGGCCGGTCCGCACCCGAGCTCGCTGGCCTCCGTCTCGACGACGTCTCGTGCGCCGCACGAAGCCAGTTCTGCCTAACCCTTGGGCCCGGCGGGGTGGCCGAGGTGTACAACGGCCGCGCCTGGTCCTCTGCGCCGCCGAACGTGGTCGCCGGTGCACCGGCGCTCGGACTTAATCGCCGAGTCGTGCGGCAGCCCGGTCTTTTGCGTCTTACTCCAACGGCATGACCAAGTGAGCTTCTTCCTCGGGAACGGCTGGGTCACGGGTACGAGCCCTGCCTGCGGAGCGAGTACCCGGATCTCGTGTCACGGCTCAACGTTGTGCGCCGCAGCCAACAACATGAGGGTGGTCAGCGTCCTCACGATGGCGGGCTGGATGGAGCCGAGAGCACCGACCGCGAGGGCGAGCCGGATCTTCGCGTCCTGCCCGGCCTCGGGCACGTGCTTGGCCGTGGACAGCACTGGCCGGGCCTATAGGTACCCGACGGGCCGGAGTTGACCAGCCGAACCGCTAGGCGGCCATAACTGGATTACCGAACGGCTTTATTCTTCCGCCGGGCGGGACTTCGGGGGTACAGGGCGACAGATATCGGCGCGCTGTCAACCATCAAATCTGGCTTGCGCTGCGAAACATACTATCCGCAGGCCAGCGCGGTCCTCGGGTCATGTCGAGCATTTCGATCACGGTTCAAAGACCAGGTCCAAGGGTGCCCAGGCGCCACTATGTCCAGGGCTGTCCGCAGCCAGTTGCGTTCCTCGGCCGAGAGGTACGGGCGCACCGCCTGGAAATCGGCGACGTCCTTGTCCCGGAGGCCCTTACTCTTGTAGAGGAGCTGGATGTCTGGTGCGAGGACAAGAAGGCTCGCACTGCTCGCGCGTCCCGCGAGCGACTGGACCGGCCGGCGGATGCTGTGATCTCGGCGGTAGAGCCAGTCGTCGCCTTCAGTGTCGTCGATCATCAATTGGAAGGACCACGGTGAACGGGGTGTGCGACGGCACCAGACGTCGTGGACATCCAGCGGGAGCGTCTCGCCGATGGGCCATGGCCGAAGGACCCCTGGTGGGCCGGCGCGTTGGACGTCCCACCCGCGAAGTTCCTGCCGGACAGATACCTGGTCGCGCCTGAGCACAACGAGATCGAGATCCCCGTGCTCGCGAGTCTGGCGGCCTAGGAGGACGTCGACCGCCCAACCGCCAGCCAACCACCACGGGGCTGTCCAGGTCGCGAACTCGCAGACGGCGTCTTCGGGTCGGAGCGGGTCCCAGCGTCCGAACTGCTCCTCACCCACGTCCCATTGTAGCTGGCCGACGTGCGTGCGACCTACTGGCACGATCGTACCTGAAGCCGTTCGGCTGCCGGTTGGCACCGGGACCGCCCGGCGCCGGCGTGCCCGCGCCGTGTAGCCAGCGCCTTCACCAAAGTACGCGGCGAGGTCCGACAAGGGAATGCGTCACCTAAGACTAAGCTGGTGTTCCGGTGAGAGACGGGACCAGGTCCGGGTTCATCGCCACACGAGCAGTCTTGTTGGTAACAACCCTCAGTTTGGGCCAAGCCGCCGGAGCCACTACGCCTTCGCGATCTCGCCCAGGCCCTCGGTCGCTATGCGCAGCGAGGACAGCTGTGCTGCTAAGACCTTCGGTCGTCAACCCTGCACTGGTAATGACGGGCCATTTCACTGGCAGACCCGTGCACTTCGAGGTGGCCAACGCGCCGCCCAGGGCGCCCTCGGGGGTGGTGCAGGTGATAAACGCTCGGGTCCACGGCCTTCCCGCTGACTTCGGTGCCGGGTACTGGACGCCGCTCGCGCGGCGCGCGCCGAGGGAAGTGTTCCAGCTGACCGAGACGGCTACGTCGCTCCCCACGGCCAAACAAACGGACCAGTTCTTCGCCGACTTCGACCGCCCTTCCCCGCCATCCGGCTCCCCCGGAAACGGCACCACCGTGACCATCCCGTGGTCGACCAAGCACATCCACGGGCTAGGAGTAGCCGCTTTTGTCATCACTAACCAGCCCCGCTCGGACCTTTACACCCGCCAGGTCGACTTTGTCATGTTAGTAGGTGGAACGGTCATGACCCTTAGCCTCGTGGGTGGCAGCCGCATAACACCGGCCTCCGAGGTCGGCCTGGCCCGCCGGGGGTTGAAGGAGCTTGAACGGACATGTGGGGCGTGAGCCCAAAGCCCGCCCTCATTTCCAAGGGACTACTTGTGCGGTCGGTGCTTGTTTGCACCGTAATCTTCGCCGTGCTGGTCAGTGTACCGGTTGCCCGCTCCGCTGGTGCCTCGGTCAACTACCCTCCGATGCCTCGTGGCCCCAATACGGAATGCCTGGGGACGAAGCACACCTCGCCTAGCCTTACCGCAACAAAGATGGCACAGATCGAGCAAACGATCCTGGCCGAGGGCCGCGGGGGGATGGACAGCGTTGCCCCCTGTCCTGGCGGTCCAGTGGTCGTGCAACTGCGGCCAGGAAGGGAACGGCTGGCGCGCAAGCTCGAGGAGCAGTACGGCTCGAAGGTGGCCATATTCGTGGGCCTCACGGCCTGGCACGGCCGCCCGGGGAGGTCACCGGTCTGCGGCACGCTCCCGGTGGTACCAGAGGTGCGCCACGATGTGGCCCTGTCGCTGCGCCTCGACGAGGCGACTGTCACCTCTGGGTCCGATTTCACCGGGACGGTGACCCTGCTCAACAACGGGCCCGGGCTATTCGAGGCCGACATCGGCCAGCCCCTTCAGGCGGTCCTCGTGAGGGTTGGTTCCAACCGAGTCGTGGGTGTCTACACCGACGGCATCGCCGGTACGGGGCTGCCGGTCAAGTTGGCACCAGGGCACTCCAAGGTCGTAGCGGTCGTGGGTGGCACAGCCCGCTGCGACGGAGGCGTTGGCTCGCCCACGCCTCCCGGGCTCTACGGCGTCACCGTATTGGTGAGGGACGACGGTGTTTTCCTCCCCGGTCAAGTCTCCTTCTCGGCCTACGTGAGCCTGGCCCGGCCCTTGCGGGTCGTCGCTGCAAAAGAACAGAGCGCAGGGTCATAGTCGGGCCTTGTCCTGTGCGGGGGACCCCGAAGCGTCGTCCGAAGGTCCTATACCGTGCGAAAGTTGGTCAAGCTTCTGCGCACGGCGAGCCGCTATGTGTGGATCGTGATTGTAATTCCAGGCGTTTTTGGACGACACATAACAGGGTTCCCAGGTGAAGGTTGCTGCAACCTGTACCAGCTAGCCGAGAGGCGCCACCGCGCGCGGCCCACGCTCTCGAGCCGGGCTGGCCCACCGAGGAACGCTCTTGAGGCACCGAGCGTCTAAAATCTAAAGGGCATGGCCCAGGTGCCAAGGCACGCCAGGCCTTGCTTCTTGCGCGGCGGTTGTCTGGGTTGTCGGTGCGGCAGCGATGGCCGGCACCAACCTAGACGTTACGGCGGGCGCGAGTGGCCTCGAACCCGTGTCCCCGTTTTCGATGGGGCTCCTCTCCTCCGGTGAGGTATGGGCAGCCGACGGCCTCTCCTTGTACGTCACCCGAGACGACGGCTCCCACTGGCAGCTGTTCCACCCGCCAGGCATCGGCGGGGACCTGGCCACCAGCCTCACGGGCTTCGCTTCGGCAGGTACGAAGGACATGTGGCTCGGGGGTATCACGGGCCGGGGCTTCGGCACCTGCGCGCACCCGACGGTGCCAGCTCGCGCGCGGCTCGTGTTCTCCTACGGCTCGGTGGACCACACGACCGACGGCGCCGCAGCTGGTCCGAGGCCCCTTTGCCCGAATGTGGTATCACAGGCTCGCTCAGCTTCGCCAACACCGAGCACGGCTGCGCCCTCGGCCCGGCGTCTAGTGGCGGCCCGTACCCGGCCCGGGGACGCCTTTACCGGACGCTCGACGGCGGCCGGAGCTGGCAGGTCCGCCGGTGCCCTTCGAAGGGGTGCTGGTCACGCCGTACAGCGGTAGCTCAATTGCCTTCCGAGCCGAGCGAGGGCTTCGCCGCGTCCTCCTACGCCAGTAGCCTCGGCTCGCTCTACCGCACGAGCGACGGTTGGAGGAAGTGGCAGCAAGTGACGATGCCCGTGCCTCCCGGCTACTCGGACCGAGCAGTATTTGGCACGCCACAGTTCTTCTCGGCCGAACTGGGTGTCGTCCCCGCCCTCCTCGAGCAGCGCTCGACTGGCGCCCCGGCCCTTGTCGTCTTCACTACCGACGACGGTGGCCTGAAGTGGTCAGCAGTACAGACGCCCGCAGGCAAAGACCTTGGCCCTTACCTTGCCGACGGGACGGTCCCGTTCTCAGCGGCCAGCGAGTCCTCGTGGTCCGCCTACCCGGCCCACGGCTCTATTCCACTGGGAACGGAGGGGCCAAATGGGCAAGGACGGCACCGAGCCCGGCTGCCCAGATGGCGGCGTCCAAGCGGTCCAGTTCGCCTCAGCCCGGACGGGTAGGCCATAGTGAACTGAGTCGTCCATGGCCCCACGAGCGGCGCCCTCGAAGTCACCACCGACGGGGGTGAGCACTGGCGCCGGGCCAGCACCCAAGGCCCTGCAGCTGCGTCGCTGGTTTCGGCGCCTGGCGCTCGGCCTGGGGAACCGTCACCCTTTTAAGGCTGAATGCTGGGCCCCACGCCACGGTCGACTACAGCGGCGACGCCGGGCTCACGTGGGAGTAGCTCCGGGGACCCGCCGGGAGCACGGGCAATTAGAGGGCGGGCCCGCAACGGTGCGAGGCCAAGTCTATTCTGGCACTTCCGCTCTGCCCAAGGCCCTCAAGACCGGCTAAGTCGGGCCATGAGCCGCGCCGGCGAGGCGATGCCGTGCCTTCACGCATCCCTAGGGAACCTCGGTGTGACCTACGCCTGTTAGTAGGTTTGACGGAACCAGGCTCGCTGTCTCGGCGCGCTCTCTTGGGACGGCGTCAGCCGTTGGCGTAATCTCGCTGGTGGGCGGGTTGGCCGGCATGCCTCCAACCGCAACAGCCAGTCCGACGGAGCCAGGCGCTTACCGCGGTTTCGAGCCGCAGTCCGTCCTATGGGCCGGTCCTCGACCTGGCGGCCGCTGGAGGCGATGCCTACCTCGTGGTCATTGCGCGGGTCGGTCGTGTCCGGGTCGAAAGCTCCCAGTTGCCGGCGGCCGATGGCACACCGACCCTTTGCCCGTGTTGTCGCCTGCCGCCGGTGGAAGGCCGATGACGGGGAGCTTCGTGTTCGAAGCCGGGGCCGGTTGGCTGGTAGAGGGCAACGATAGGGGCGTGATGGGGAGCGCGCGCCTCGAAGCACCGGGTAAGTGGGGCGCTTGGAGGGCGCCTTGTCAGGACGTCGGCGACGGCTACACGGTCCAGGCCGCGTCGTCGGCCACTCGCCCCGTCGCCATCTGCACCATCGGGGGTTACGGGGAGAGCTCCTCGCCGTACGACCCACCGGATTCGGTGCTGGGCGTGTCCACATGGCTCTACGGCTCGAACGACGGCGGCAACAACTTCCGCCCGACGACCGAGCTTGCCAGAGAAGGTCGGCCGTTCTTTGGCTCTGAGCTGGCCTCCCCCGAACCTGGCGTCGTCCTGGCAGACCGCAGCGGGCAGTTGGTGGCCAGCTTTGACGACGGTCACTATTGGAGAACGGTGTACGCGGAAGCGGCCTTCTACCTAACCTTTACCGGGCGCAACCAAGGTCTCGCGCTGTTCGGAGCCGGCCGGTACACGACCGCGATGGCGGTGACACACGACGGCGGTAGGCGCTGGGCAACAACAACCTTCTGGTCGGGACCGGGCACGGCGGTCGCCGCCGTGCCCGGTACCTACCTCGGGCTCGACTACGACGAAGGCCCGCCTGGCCTAGTGGTAGTGAAGACGCGCACTGGGCAGGTGGTCGGCCAAGTCGTCCCCTCAATACCCGGCGGTGGGGTGTCGTCTCCGTCCACCGCCACCAATGTGCCCACCGTCGTCTACGACCAGGGCCCCGAGACCTGTGACGCCGAGATAGACGGGGTCAACCTGCGCACACTTCATCGCCAACGGGCGGTCCCACAACCCGAAGGGGTGGCCGACTCGGACCCCTCGCTCAGCCCGGACGGGCGCTTCGTCGCGTTCATGCGTACCAGCTGCTCGACAGGGTCCTCCACGCTCGACATCGCAACAACCGGTGGGCGCGTAGTTTCGGTGAGCCGATCTGGCTACTACCCTGCGAGCACCCAGGCTTGGGGGCCACACGGTACAGCCGTCTTGGTCCTGCCCGTCGCCCCGGCGCGAGCCAGGGCCAAGCCGGCCGTCCTACACGTCGTGACGGTCAACACAGAGGGAGCCATGGTGAGTGCCCGAGCCCTGGCTACGCCGGCCGGTTGCCGCGTCGCCTCGGCACTGTTCTCCCCCAGGGCGACCGTCATTGCGGACATGGCGTGCGGCGCCAGGGAGAGCCTGGTGGAACTGAGCCCGAGGACCGGGCGCGTCCTGCGCACGCTCGTTGCCGTCGCGCGAGGGCAAGTTCTCCTCCTTGGCCCAATTGACCAAGGCGGCAATGCGCTCATGTACCGCACCGTTCCGCTGACGTCGCCGGCGCCATTGGGGGCGCGCTGGTACGTCTTTTCGGGAGGGCGCTCCACGAGGCTGAACGTGCCCCCGGACGTCACGCCCGCGGCCTGATGAGGCCGCTACGGAGTTAGGCATGGCCCTTGTGAGGAAACGATCAGCCATAACGGCTCTCCCTCCCGTCCGCAAAGAGGGCGGCCGACGCGGTGGCCCGGCAACACTTGGAACAGCCGGAAGCCGGCGGCATGAGCAAGGCCGTCCGCAGCACGCACAGAGCCGCTCGAGCTCTAGCCCTTGTGGTCCGGTCTCCTTGGTTGCCCTTTTGTGAGCCGGTGGCGGAGCTTGGAACCATGCGCCGCGCCAAGGCGTCGCAACTGGTGATGAGCCTCATGCCGGGCCGAGGGGTATGGGCCTTGGCCGCCCTCGCGACGTGCGCTAGACGGAGAAAGGGCGCCCAACGGAGGAGAGGCGGCGCGTCGCCGGCAGGGCCTAGCATCTACCGGTGAGGAGGCATATGGCAACAAGCGCAGTGTGGCAGGTCCCTGGGGTGCCAGCTGAGTTCGACTGGCTCGGCGTCCCTGTTCATGCCGAAATGGGTGGTGGCTCGCTCGTAGTCGCCGCTGGTGGCCACACGGACTGGTTC
>DAHWQF010000359.1 GCA_027334785.1 Acidimicrobiaceae bacterium | reverse complement strand
ACCGTGGTCTCGCCGCCGGAGTTGCCGCTCCCGCCGCCACCGTGGCCGTTCAAGAGCGGGTGGAAGCGCAGGTACACGCTGAGCCCGGCCGGCGCCCCGGGAAGGGCTACCAGGCTCACCTGCATGACTACCGCCTCTGCAGACGGGTCGGTCACGAAGTCGGTGACCACGGCGAAGTGGCCGGCGCTGTCGAGCGCGACCACCCGGCAGGCCATCCCGGTGGTGCCGAGCTCGCTCACTGTATAGGTCATGTCGCGTGGCTGGAGCTGGGCGGGCAGGCCGGGCGCAGTGACGACCGGGTCGAGGCTCTTCACGTTGGTGTTGTCGATCGTGGGGGCATAGGTGTCCGAGAGGGTGCCATCGGCCACCGTGAACCACACCTTCGACGCCGTGTCGGCGGCGGTGCCCACGCAGTCCTTTCGCGCCTGGTCGTAGTACGAGCGGGCGCCGGGCGCCCCGGAGGCCTCGGCACCGGGGGACCCGATAGTGAGGTCGAAGATGTGCATCGAGTTGACGTTCCTGGCGACGCCGGCGCCCACCGTCGGCAGCGTCACGGACGCCACCGGTTGGCCCGGGTTGAGCGCGACCGCGGCGTAGGAGAGGCTGACCGGGATCGTGCCGCCGGGGTCCCAGCCGCCCGTCGTGGCGAGGAAGTCCGTGCCGGTGGCGGGCGCGCTGTCCACCCAGTCGGCGAAGGTCACGTTTGCCGTGGTCGTGCTCCCATTGGCGTAGGTGACCGTGAAGGTGCCGCTGGCAGACCCGTAAGCGGACGCGCCGACGATACCGAGCGTCGAACCCTGGCCCGAGAGCGCGACGGTCTGGCCGTCGGCTACCACGTTGTCGGGCTGGCCGGGGGCAACGTCGGGCCACGTCAGCTGGAGGCCGTCGTGGAGGAGGCTCTGCCCCGGGACGAGGGCGTCCTCGGCGAGGCCGCTCGCGTTGAAGCTGTCGCCGATGCCGTCGAAGTTGCCGGCCGTCGGGTCGGCAGGGCTCGTGACCCCGACGTTGTCGAAAGCCTGCTCGAGCGCGGGTGCACTCTGGGCCTGCGCCACACCGACTGGCAGCAAGCCGAGGCTCGCCCCCGTGGCCACGGCCAAAACGACGAGCGTCCGCCGCCGCCAGAAGTCCCCAGGCTGCCTCGTGGGACCAACCATCTTTTCGTGTTTTTCTGACCCTGCGGCAGGCAAGGATCTAGCCTCCTATCGACATGGCGAACACGTGCAGCGCTGGTTCGTAGCCTGTAACGCTCCCGAGCGGCGGTAGCGCCACGGCCTCGACCGCTTTGCCCGCCTCGAGGGGCACCGACTGCTCGAAGACATAAACGGTATGCCCCGAGGAGCCTGTCGGGTAGTTGGCATAGTTCACCGAAGCGACCGTAACATTGTCGGGGTTGCCACGGGTCCCCGCCGGGTACCAGAAGTTGCCCACGTCCAATGTGAACGACTGTGTGGTGCCGTCGGTGTAGTAGACCGTCCCCGTCCCCGACTCGGGCGAGTTGTTGGCTGCGGCCAGGAAGCCGAGGCTGGTGCCTGTACCGCTGAGAGCGATCACCTGGCCCTCGGCCATGGTGTTGTCGGGCGTGGCGACCGCTGCGGCCGGCCACGCGAAGCTGAGGCCACCAGCGCTCACCGTCGCCCCAGGCGTGATGCCGTCAACAGCCAAGCCCTGTGCCGAATAAGAAGTGCCGATCCCGTCGAAACCGATGAAACCCGGGTAGGGGTTGGGGTCCGAGTTGTCGGTCACGCCGGTGTTGTTGAAGGTTGAGGCAAGGTCTGGGTAGGGGACCGAAAGCGAGACTGCGTTTATGAGCGTCTCGAGGTGGGTGCCTCGGCCGCCCACCGGTGACCCGGGCGGGCCCGGAGGGCTAGCCGGACGGAGCGGGCTGCGTGGCCGGCCACCGAAGGTCGCCGCGGCGAGCAGGCCCACGCGCCCGGGCGTGAGCCCCGACGACGGGGCCGTCACGAAGAACTGCACCGACCGGGCCGAACGCGCCGGTACCGTCCCGGCGTTAGAAGTGAGCGTGCCGGCGTTAGAAGTGATCGTGGCTGCGTTGGAGGTGAGCGTCCAGCCCGACGGCACGGAGAGGCTGATAGCGGTATCGGTGAGCGCCCCGCCCGTGGGGTCGGTCAGCGTTGCCGTTACGGTGAAGCTACCCTCAGCGAGCGAAGTCGAAGGGACCACGCCGAGGGTGGGCATGGGCGCCTCGGGTGGCCCGTAAACAGTTGGGTTATAACCGGGGCTCGCGACCGGCTGCACCTGCAGGCTGGTCGCCTGGTTACCGAGAGCCGCCAGGCTCACCTGGGCCAAGCCGCCCGTAGTCTCGTCGAGGCCCCAGTCGGCGATAGCGATCGTGTTGGGGCCGCTCTCGTCCAGGATCCCTGCCGGCACGTAGAACTGGTGCTGGGGCCCGACGTTGTTGACATAGCGCCCGATGAGCCAACCGTTCACGTAGATGAAAGCCCGGTAGTCGGCCGTGCCGGCACCAGGGGCCGGGCCTCCGACCTGCACCGCGATAGGCACGTACTGGTCGGGCGGCAGGTCGAGGTTGAAGGTAGTGCGGTACCACCCGATGCCGGCGGGCACACCACGAACCGCCCAGCTGTCCGGCAACGTGACGGGCGTCCACTCCCCGTCCGGGTAACCAGGCAGGGCCCAGCCGTGCTCGGAGCCGTACAGGCCGGCGGCATTCATTACCCCCCGCACGGGATCCCGGAGGACGGGGTCAGCGCCTTTCAAGCGCCACGTGATCGGCTCCGACGAGCCGACGAGAGAAGCGCTGTAAAGGCCTACCTTTTCTCCCGACGGGCCTTCAGGGTTGCCCGTGTCCTCCACCAAGACGGCGATGACGTTGTCCTGACCGGCCCTGATAGAGCCCGACGGGAAGGTGAAGGTCGTCGTGGACGGGCCGGCTGCCCCTGCCGAACCGAGGAACGCCCCGTTGAGCCACGCCGAGTAAGCACCGGTCGGCGCTATCCCGTCTACCGTCAGCTTCACCCCAGTCTCCTTGCCTGTCGCCGTGAAATGACCGCGGTACCAGACAAAGCCGTAGCCATAGCCATAGTCAGAGGCGTAAAGCACCGGGGTGGACGGTGAGTTCGCGTTGGAGACCGGGTGGTCGGCCAAGGTCCAGTTGCTGTCGTCGAAGCCAGGCTGCGCCTCGGGCGTCCCGTAGGCGAACTTCCATCCCGTGAGTGCCGGTAGCGTGACCGGCGCCGGCCCCGGCACGGTGCCGGTGAGCGAGCCGTCGGGCTGGCGCTTGACCGCCATGGACGCCCCGTCCCAATAAACCGACGTTATGGCTGGGCCCGCCCAGACCGAAAGTGGGCCGCTCGCCGACGTGTCGCCCGTGAGGAACAGTGCCGAGCCGCGGGCCGTGGCCGTGCGCACCAGGTAGGCGCCCTCCACGAGCACCGGCCCCGCACTCGTTTGCTCCGGCCAAAACTCCTCCGCCGTGTTGGTGCCCGCGACCAGGAGGAGGAGCGCCGGGCGGCCCCCTCCGCTGACCAGCACCTCCTGGAGGCCGCCGTGCACGTAGTCGAGGCGCAAGTCACCGCTCGTCGGGTCCCAGTTGGGCTGGACGTTGCCCGAGAGGACCTTGACGGTCGGCTCGCTCGTGTAGTTGAGCACCGTCTCGCCGTCGGTACCCGCCGGGTCGTAGAGGAGGGCTGTGTCCTCCCCCCCGATCGTGGCCTGGGTCATGAGCTCAGAGGTCGAGTAGACGAGGTGCTGGCCGCCGAAACTGTAGTTGGCCACGAGCAGGCGAGCGTCCCTCCCCGCCAGGGTGATGGTGCCGCTCTGGGGCACGACGGGAAAGTAGTCCGCCAGTTCCGCAGGCGTTGGCACGTTTATAGCGTCGACCACCACAGTGTCCGCGCTTGATTGCTGGTCCTTGTTGCCGGTCACCGTGATCGTGAGCGTGTGCGTCCCTTGGCTGAGCCCGGTGTCGGCGAAGAGGACCTGCTGGAACTCCTTGCAACACGAGTCGTAGGTGTCCACGTAGGTCGGGCTACCCCCGTCTACAGACACCGCCGCGATGCCGCCATTGGTGTTTTTCGGGCCGATCCACTGGACCGCTGTGCCAGTGAAGGTCACGGTGACGCTCGCGCCCGGCTGCTGCGACCACGACTCGGTCTGGTCGTAGTCTCCGTACGTATAACCACTCGACGGCCCTGCGTGCGTCCAGTTGCCGCTGTAAACGAGGGCCGGGCTGATGTCGTCGTAGGTGTAACCAGCTGCCTCGTCGGTGTTGAGCGCCAGGTGGGTGCTCACGGTCGCGGTGGACGAGGCGTTGGCCTGCCGTAGGTAGACGGTACT
>DAHWQF010000358.1 GCA_027334785.1 Acidimicrobiaceae bacterium | reverse complement strand
CCGTCTCTCGACCTCCCCCGTCTCTCGACCTCCCTCGTCTCTCGACCTCCCTCGTCTCTCGACCCAATCAGCCCGGCCGGCGCCGTCAATCCCAGGCATCCCGGCAAGGCCATCACTAGGCCCGGGTGACTTGATGATCGTATCTATCGACATAATGGGTTTGATAGCAGGGATCTTCTTTCATCGCGCGCCGCACATGGGCGCACAGGGACCGCCAGGCGCACCAACCTTCGGCCGCCCTCGCCCGAACACAAGAAAAATCATCAACGGCGCCGGCGGCCACTGGCCCAGGGCTGGCCCGAGGCCGGCCGAACCTACCCACGAGGGGTATTTGCCTTTGCAAACGCCTTTGGAAACGCCTTTGCCAACCCACAGGCGACCTCGGCCCTGCCCTGGGTTCTGCTACGGAGACGGGCTTCGCGCCACTCGGCACTGGAACTGGCTTCGCGCCACTCGGCACTGGAACTGGTCGCCGGCCTGGACAGCGAGGCGAGGGGCGGGGAAACGGCGCGTTCTGGGTGCGGTTTTGCCTTTTCGGTGCGCCTTCCCGCTGTACGGGGACGCTAGGCGCACCGAGAGGCCGAGATCGCACCCAGAAGGGCTCGTGAAGCGGTGGCCGCGCCCCCGGCTTCCGCCCCGAAGCCGGGGCCGTGCTCAGCCTCCGCGAAGGCGAGCTCGTCGAAACCTGGCATCGGCCAGGAAGGCGCACCAGGGAGCGAGATGCCGTGGTGCCGGGGCGTCCCGCCCTTGGCAACTGACAGCTTGGTCATAACTGGCGACAGCACCACTGTCGCTGGGACAACCCAGGACCGTCGCCACCAGCCGAGGTCGCCGCGGCATGCTCCAATAACTCTTACCGGCGCTCCCCGGTCCCAACCATCGGGCTCGAGGGTCACTTGTCGCTCCGGTCTCTCGGGCGGCTAGGGCGCGGCCCCCATGAGGGCCTCGACCTCTTTGCCCTTCACAAAACCCTCACTGTTCGCGCACATCGCCGCCACGGAGAGTCACGATACTGGATAGAAGTCCTGCAAAGAGCCGTAGCTGCGTCAACAGCCGGCGGACGGAGAAGGAGAACGACATTGAGCCCTCGGCCCGAAGATTTCGTACTTTTCGCACTTGTCCTCTTCGCTCTGCTCACGTTCGCAGGGATGCGGGCAGTAGCCAAGGCTGGTTACCCCAGTTGGTTGGTGCTGCTCTTCGCCGTGCCCGTGGTGGACCTGATCATCCTCCTCGTCATTGCCTTCTTGAAATGGCCGGTTGAGCGACGCTTGGAGTGGGCTGAGCAGAGGGCCTTCCCCGTGAGGGAGGGCTTCGCCAGCAGCCCTGCCGTCCCCGTCTTTGCCGAGAGGGCGAGCCGGTCTCCTTCTTCTGGATGGTCGAAGCCCGTAAGGGGGTCCTGGGACCCGATGAGGGCGAGGCGGTAATCCCGCAGCCGGTGCCTGCCACGCGTTTACGGGAGGAAACGGGCAGCCGCGGGCCCGGGCCAGTAAGGTCTTGGCGCCACGAGGAAGACGTCAAATGGAAGCCAGAGGCACCGCGTGCTCGACACCTGCGCGACCCGCAGTCGGTGGACCTCGGGCTGCGAAGGTGGCTCGGTCGACCACGGTGGGCACGTTCGTTGTTTTGCCGAGCGAGGGCCCCGGCTTCTTGCTCGGTCCCTTATGGCTCACTTCTCCTGTTGGGGTTGGCGCGCCGTTTGTTCTTTGTTTGTGAATGGGCCGCTTCGTCGAGCCGTTTGATGGCGGCGAGACGGCGGTCCCACTTCCTGGCGAGCTCCGCCATCGCACGCGTGGCGTGGTCGAGACCGTCGGCCCGGACCTGGTAGAGGACCTCCCGGCCCTGCTTGTGGCGGATCACCAACCCAGCCTGCTCTAGCACGACCAGGTGCTTGGAGACCGCTTGGCGGGAGAACGGGACCCGGCCGGCCAACCAGCTGGCGCTGACGTCGCCGTTGCTCACGAGGAGGTCGAGCACCCGGAGACGAGATGGATCGCCGATGACCGACCACAGTTCCTCATCGGCTTCCGCGCTCATCCTTAACATCCTCGCCCTCCGCCAGCACCGCCGCCAACTGGTCCAAGAAGTCGGCCCACCCTTCACACTGTCGTCGTCCGTCGGCGGAGCACAGGCTCACGTGGCCAGGTTCGGTGGTGGTGCGCCACACCAGCTCTACAGGCCCTCGATCATGACCCCGGGTTCGATCAGTGGGCCTGGGACAACCAAATGCTCCTTTTCTCAGCCCGCTGCCGTCGAGGGCGCGTCGCTGGCGCCCCAGCTTGGCGCCCCAGCTTGGCGCCCCCCATCGGTCATGACCCGCTCCCGCTCATGACCCGCTCCCCTCATAACCTGCAACCGATAGTAGCACATAGGTAAGCTTCATATGCAACCGATGCTTGCAGTTGGTCGTCGCTCGGGAACGCCGTGTCGCTCAGGCCGGGGCGAGGAGCACGGCGCCACCACCATTTCTCCACCAGAACTGCACCTCGGCTCCACGTCGGTCGCTCGCCGGCGCAACAACCTAGAACAAGTGCGCGTCGGGTGCCAGCGACTGGCAAACTCTGGGCCGCTTGGACCGGGTCCCTGAGCAGGCTGGGACCCAGCTAGGAGGCGCGGTCACCTTTCGAAGCTCGCGACCGGCCCCGCCAGGTCAGGGCCTCGACCGGCTAAGAAGTGAGGTGTCTGAGATGAACAGGGCTTTCAGGCTCACCGCCGTTGTCGTCACCACTATCGGGATAGCGACCGTTGCCCCTGTGCCTACCTCACATGCCGGTAAGCGAGCCGTCCCCTCGGTGCTCACGTGCGCCGGCAAGACCGTCGTCAAGCCGACGAACTACGTGCTCGCTTGTGCGGACGCCGGCACCTATTTCAACTCGGTCCACTGGACGAGTTGGACCAAGAGCTTGGCGACAGCCACCGCCACCTTCGTGCAGAACAATTGCACGCCGACGTGTGCGGCGGGAACGTTCGCCAAGCACCCCGCCAAGCTCACCCTGTCTCAGCCGAGGGCGACGAAGCTGGGCGTGCTGTTCAGCAACATCCACTACAGCTACACTGTGTCGGCATCCACGAGCCTCCCACTGACCACGCTGGCGCCAGCCGCCGCGGCGAGGCCGAGATGCTCGAAGGACCCTAAGATAGCAGCGGAGTACGTTATCCCGCCCCTGCCTTTCCAGGTGCGCGCCATCGGCGTCCAGCGCATCGCCATGCCCGCTTCCGAGCCCAAAGGCAACGGTCCCAACTTCAAACGTCTCTACCAGGTCAGCTTCTACGTCGTGCGTGGCAACGCCGTGCTCCCGGCTGGGCACCGGTACACGCAGTTCGCGTACATCTCGCGTGCATCGTTCCGTGCTCAGTGGTGCTTCTTGAAAGGCGGCTCGGGGCCCTAATCGAAAGTCGCAGGTCTTGTTCCCGAGATGGATCCAAGGTTTGGTCAACATGAAGAGCCGCCTCGAAACCAGCGGCCCACGCTTCGCTAGCCATAACAGAGAGGTCGTGAATGCACACGATCAAACAAGCAGCCACCGAGTTCCTGGATAAAAAGCGTGTCGCGGTGACCGGCGTCTCCCGCACGCCAAAAGGCCACGGCAGCAACGTCGTGTAGCAGCGCCCGCGCCAGCGCGGCTACGAGGTCTTCGCCGTCAACCCCAACGCCGGCACCGTCGAGGGCGACCCCTGCCTCGAGCATCTTGATGGCAGTTCGGCATGGCAGTTCGGCATGGCAGTTCGGCCTCCGGGACCATGGGCCCGGTTTTCGCTACTAAGAGGTAGGAGCACTAGACGTTCACCGAGGCCGACACCGCCGTTCAACACCGTCTCATCCCACCCTCCCGGTCGGCGGCCTTGCATCGCAAAACGAGTTGCACCATAAATGGGCTGACTGCTTGGTGCTTGCTAGGAATGGCCGATGGTCACTTCGGCCAGGAGGAAGATGACCGCGAACGCGAACGGCACCATGCTGGCCAGGACTATGACCGACCGTTCCTTGTGCCGCACGATCGCCCAAAGCGCTATGGTGCCACCGGCCAAACCGCAGGACAAGCCTGGGACCGCCCCCGCCGCGCCCATCAGTCTCCAGGTGGGCACCAGAACGATTGACGCGGCTGCCAGCCCAGCCGCCCACCAACCCGGTCGTGTCCTAGGCCAATAGCGGACCCGCGACCTCACGGGGACTCGCGAGCTACGACCCCGTCCAGAACCGGCCATGTATGTGCCTTTTACTTGATCCTAAGGGGAGGTTCGCGCCGGGACGACGAGACTAGGTGGAGGTGGAGCGCAGACGGAGTGGGGGATCGGCCCGCTCCCCACCTGCAGCGTGCC
>DAHWQF010000357.1 GCA_027334785.1 Acidimicrobiaceae bacterium | reverse complement strand
CTCAGACCTCCGGTAGTTGAGTAGAAAATTGCCTTCTGACCTGCTTCTTCTTAACGTCGCCAGTGTCGCGAAAGCAGATCAACTCTGCTAGTATGGTGGAGTGAGCGATGGTGCCAGCCAGCTACCGGGAATGCCCGAGCCGTACGGGCTTTCGCGGGTTCGCAGGACGTTGCCGTTGGGATCTGGTTCTAGCTCTGCGTGAGATCGCCGGGCTGTCGCCTGCTGCTGGGCCCGCAGGCCCTCTATCCGCCGGCGCAGTTCGGGCTGGGCGTAGAGGAAGTCCAAGCCGACCGAACCAGCTCTGGCCACCGAACGGAAGTTGACCTCGGCTCCATCCTTGAGCAAGCGGCGCAGCCCCGTCTCGGCGCGTTGAAGGGCAGCGGCATGCTTGGCCTCTGCGGCGGCCCGAAGGGCAGCGGCTCGACGTTCAACCGGGATGGTTCCGTCGCCGCACGTCTTGGTCGCGACCGGCTCAGGGCGCGGACCGGTGCTGCCTCGCGACCGTTGTCGAGCTTCGGTCATGGGGCCTCCTTCACTCTGGTGGCAGACAAGGTGACCGGCACCGGCCCTGCTTGGTAGGCGGGCCGGGCCAGCACGCCAGCCCCCCTCACCGCGCCTCCACCGTAGTCTGGCTGCGCTTCGAGGGCACAGATCTCCCGACGCATGGCCTCCATTTCGGCCACCCGCTGTGACAACCACACGTTGCTGTCGCTCATCGGCTCGCCGTGACGAGCCAAATGTTGTTCCTTGCGAACGGCGACGAGGGCCTCTGTCTCGGCTAGTTGGCGTCGGATCTCGAGCAGGTAGGACCTGTCCGTAGCGAAGTGGTCGCAGGTGTGACAGGCGTTGCCCTTCTCGCACGACTTGGTCGGGGGCAACAAGCAGTAGCCGTTGGGCAGGATGCGGTCGGTGCGCCGTTCCAAGCTCACCAGGTCGAGAAGATCCTGACGGTCCATAGCCAGTTCCCGCCCGTCTCGGCCGATCTTGGCCAAGGCTAGGAACTCCCGCTCGGCCGTGGCAGCCAGGGTGGCCCCGTAGTGCATCACCATCTCCGGCGAGAGGTGCCCCATGTAGCGCTGCACCACATGGACCGGCACTCCCAGGTTGAGCAATGTGGTGGCCTTGGTGTGACGAAGCCGGTGGCTCCTCGAGAACGACAGCGGACGGCCATGTCCGTCGGTGAGCCGGACCAGACGGTCCAGCGCGCACAGTTGGGCCTGGTAGCTGCCGACGGTGCGAGGGCGGTCCAGGCGTTGGTTACCCCGTAACCGAGGGAACAGATAAGGGGTTCGCTCGTCCTCCCCGAGGCCGAACTGTTGGCGTACCCACTCTTGCTGCTCGCGCACGACGCCGACCACATCGGCACCCACGAGGATCGTGTCAGGAGCGCCCTCGATCTTGGTCTGGCGGTAGCGCAACCTGGCCACCATTGCCCCCTCGGGCGCCTTGGCCGGGTCGAGGCCGGGGATGTTGCTCAAGGGCTCGAAGTCCATCATCAAGATCTCCGAGGCTCGCCTGCCCGTAAGGGCCTGAAGGATCCACGCTCGCATGGCCGAGGGGTCGCCCAGGCCGCTCAGTTCCAGTCGTCTCCCGCCCACTACGACAGCGTGGGCCTCACGTCTTGGTGAGCCGAGCAGCTCGATGCAGCCGAACATCGCGGCCAGGTCGGCGTCGTCTATGTAGTTGCGGTCGTCGGCGGCTGGCAAGGAGCGGCCCTTACGCAGGCTCTCCTCGGGCCGCCACAGCCGGGCGTGAGCGTCGGTCAGGTCCAACCAACGTCCGTCGTCCAACGCAGCCGCCGCCTCGGCCTTGTAGTCGGCCATGAAAGCGTAGAACCTGGCGATCGCCTGTTGGCACTTGGCCAGTGTTCCGGTGGTGAGGGCCGTGCGGCCCGAGCTTGCCGAGCCGGAGCGCCGTGGCGACCATTGGCGCAGGAACGAGACCAGGTCAAGGGCGATGCCACGAAGTTCGGTCCCAGGGTTGGCGCACAATGCCGGGTGGTCGATGCCCCGGTGGGCCAGATAGGCGTCGAGCTGGCCGGCCAGGAAGTCTCGTTGGCTTATGGCTGTCGACCAAGTGAGCCGGCCCGTGTCGAGCTGGACGTGCAGGTAGAACTTGGCTGCCTCGGCCAGCCAGGAGCGGGTGAAGCCGGAGAAGCTGATACGACGGGTGCCCTGGGGCTCGTGGTCCCGGCGAGGGATGCGCGAATCGACAGCCGGGTCCCACCTGTCGTGGCGCCACCACTCGAGTGGGCTGTAGGCGATCGCCAGCGCGTCGAGCAGGTGCCGAAGAGACAGCTCCGTGTAGTAGCGCGACTCAGCCGCCGGCATCCGACCGTACCTGGCATAGAAATCGCTCGCCCAGGCAGCCATCCACTCCTGGAGGGAAAGTTGAGAGAACGAGGTCACTCCCCGAGGGTGTCGTGGGGGCCCCTCGGCGGCGACCTGGGAGGCGAGCCCGACCCAACCACGCCATCGTGCGGCGTCGAGCCTGAGCTGGCCCGAGGCATGGCAGGAGGCCACCCACCACGACAGCTCCTGTTGCATGGGCACCGGCAGGCTCGAAGTGTCCACCGTCTTCA
Source organism: Acidimicrobiaceae bacterium (assembly GCA_027334785.1). GTDB lineage: Bacteria > Actinomycetota > Acidimicrobiia > Acidimicrobiales > Palsa-688 > JAJZYO01. Next base: position 1,742 of record DAHWQF010000357.1, on the reverse strand, counting down.
GCCTTCTGTCATTAAAGGTCCCCTTCAGGGCCGGGTCGGTCACGTGGAAGATGGTCGCGGCGAACGGTGGCGACAAACCTGCGCTCAAGGCGGCGGCTCTCTGCTCCACCGACAGCCCGGGATCTCTCGGGCTCGGAGAGCCGCGCGAGATGAGACGAGGGCGGGCCCTACTCACCTCCTACCACCTCCGATGGGCAAAACGCCCGCCAGCCGGCCAACGCCCGGAGCTCGGCGTCCTCGGTCACCCAACCGTAAAGGTTGATCGTGGTCTGGATGTCGGCGTGGCCCAACCGCCGCATGACCACATGCGGATCTGCCCCTTCTAGCAAAAGGGCGCTGGCGTGCGTGTGCCGAAACCAGTGCGGGGTCCAATCCGCCGGGCAGGCAGGGCCGAGGTGGGCCTTGATCGCCCTCACCTTGGCGTAGACCGTCTCGGGCCGCAGCGGCGAGAAGTGCTCTCCCCGGGCCAGGTTCACGAACGTCCAGTGGCCCTCCAGGTCGACAACATCAGCGGCGCCGGAGTCGACCAGCTGCCAGGTGTACTCGCTGTAGAGGCGCTCGAGGTCGTCGCTTACATAGACCCGGCGGAACCGGCCGTACTTCACCCTGGCCCCATGAGGATGGTCGTCACGCGGGACCACCTCCAGCCACGGGGTACCGCCCTGCCCCGTGTGCCAATCGCAGTGACGCAGGCCCAACAACTCGCCCAGGCGCAGGCCGCTCTCCGCCAGGGTGGCGAATATGAGCCGGTCGCGCAGCGAACCAACCCAGGTCCCAGCCGCAGCGTCGAAGTACGCGCAATCGTCCAAGATCGCGGCCACCTCAGCCGGGGTCAGCAGTGGTGTTGGCCGCCCGGCGCCCCGGCGCACCCGCACGGCCAGCTCGCGCTGAGCGCCACGGCGAGTATGGACCAGGGCCGGCAGGTAGCGGCCAGACCGGTACCGGCGGGCGGCCCGGTACAAGCGGTCAGCCACGGCCACCCCATGAACATCGGCCTGGTAACGGTAAAATGACCCGACCGCCGCCACGCGGGTGCCGACCGTCGACTCGGCCCGCCGCGCTGTCACCTCATCATCGCCACCCACCGGCAGTCGACGAACCCCTGGCGGGCCGCCAGTCCTCAACCAGTTCAAGTACCCGCCCAACTCGGGCAGGCTCAAACCCTCCCAGTCCAGCCCGGCCGCATCAAGGTAGTTCCACAAACCGCACAGCGCCGAGGCATAAGAACGCACGGTGTGAGGCGACGCGTCCCGGCCGACACGCAAGAACTCGAGGAACTCCTCGACCGGTCCCACGGAGAGATGGTCCGGCCCCAGCACGGTCCAGGTCCGGCCCGTCGACATCTCCACCCGCTGCACCGTCGCAGCCATGCAACCCAAGTATGCCGACGTTGCCGACGTCAGTGGTGGACCCTCTGGTTAGCCGTCATCAACGTCCCCACACAAGCTCTCCGACCACGCTGACCTACGTTGTCGACGCCCCTGATCCTCTTACTGATAGCTGGAAGGCCTGTGATTATGCCGACCTCATCGGCCCGATCGCCGCCTCCACAAAGAGTTCTCCGAGAAGGTCGGCATTACGCGGAGGTCGGCATGACCGAGAAAATCGAAGCCCTGGTCGATGTGGCACACCGTCGTCTTCTCTTCCGACAGGCGCAACCCCATCGGTGCCAGCACTGCCGCCACCTCGTCCCGTAGCGCCTCGGCGTGGTCCCGGTTTCCCCGGACCATGACCACAAAGTC
>DAHWQF010000356.1 GCA_027334785.1 Acidimicrobiaceae bacterium | reverse complement strand
CCATAGTTTAGGAACGGTCGGCATCGAACCACGCGATGGTCTCCCGGATGCCGTCGGCGAACGGCACGGTCGCCTTGAACCCGGGCACGAGCGAGCGGATCTTCGCGTTGTCGAAGACGGCGCTGTGGGACTTGTCCCCCCAGAGGCCTCCCAGGCTGGCCGGGTCGGCGGCCGCGATGGCGTCGGTCGGGACGGCGAGGAGGTTGGCCTCGGCACCAGCCGCGCCCGCAATGGCCCTATAGATCTGGCCCCAGATGAGCGCCTCGTCCGAGGTGATGTGGAAGGCCTCCCCGAGGGCCTCCTCCCGCCCGAGCAACCCGACGAACCCCCGGGCGAAGTCGCGGTTGTGGGTCAGCGTCCAAAGCGATGTACCGTCGCCAGGCACGATTACGGGAGCGCCGCGGCGCATCCGGTCGATCACCGTATAAGGCTTCTCCCAACTGCCCACGCCGATCGGGACCTGGCTCGGCCCGTAGGTATGCGACGGGCGCACAACGGTCCACGGGACACGCGACTGGCTGGCCAGGAGGTGCTCGCAGGAGATTTTGTCCTGCGAGTACTTCCAAAACGGGTTGCCGAGGGGCGTCGACTCGGTGATCAGCCAATGCGACGGCGGCTTTTGGTACACGCTTGCCGAACTTATGAATATGTAATGGCGCGTGCGGCCCTCGAACACCCTCAGGTCGCGGGCGACGTCGGCCGGCGTGTAGGCGATCCACTCGACGACGCAGTCCCACTCGTGCTCCCCGACTGCTTGGGCAAGGGCTTCCTCGTCGTGGGCGTCTGAGTGGAGGACGCGCGCACCCTCCGCTGGCGCGTACACGGACCGGCCTCGGTTGAGGAGCCAGAGCTCGTGGCCTTCGGCCAAAGAGGCCTCTGAACAGGCTGAACTTATAAGGCCGGTGCCACCGACAAATAGGAGTCGCACCCCACGACCATACCGCCCACGAACCCGCGCCTCCCGCCCAATTACCGCAGCCCCATGCCCAGGTCTGTGGCGTCAGGTGGCTGGTACCCTTGCGGTGGCACCGAGACGCGGGAGGAAGCCAATGAGCGACGTATCCGACTGGAACCGGAGGATCATCGAGGAGTTCCGTGCCAACGCCGGCAAGGTCGGCGGCAACTTTGCCGGGGCGCCACTGCTTTTGCTCCACACCCTCGGCGCCCGGTCGGGCCACCCACGCGTCAGCCCGCTCATGTACCAGGACCTCGGAGGCCCCGTGGCTGTCTTCGCTTCCAAGGCCGGCGCACCCACAAACCCCGACTGGTACCACAACCTGCGCGCCAACCCCGAGGTCTCAGCCGAGATCGGGAGCGAGACCCGCCGTTTTCGCGCCCGGGTCGCCACGGCTGACGAACGAAACCGCATCTGGGAAAAACAAAAGCGCGATTATCCCGGATTTGGCGAGTACGAGGCCAAGACCGACCGAGAGATACCGGTGGTCATCCTCGACCCTCTTTGATGGCTCACCGCAAGGGCAGAGCCGGCGAGATTGGAGTCAGCACATGGAGCGAACTTCTCCCCAAGCAGGGCGAGCCGCCCGCATTCTTGAGCGGGTACGGGCCATCCCCGAGGGGTTTGTCCGTACCTACGGCGACATCGACCCAGCGGCCCCACGCCTCGTCGGCCACGTGCTCGCGATCTGCGACGACGACCTCCCCTGGCACCGAGTGGTACGCGCCGACGGGACGGCCGCCATGGGCGCCAGGCAACTGGCCCGGCTGCGCCGGGAAGGCGTCCCCTTCCGAGGCCAGCGCGTGGACCTCAGCCAGGCCCGGCTGCCTGGCTGAGCGCCCTTCCAGTTGACCTGGAGCTCGGTGACCGCCGGCGGGCGCCTCTCTGCCTGCCTCATAGGCACGGTTGGACAGCGCCGGCGCCGGGCCCGCTAGAATGATTTTGCCCGTTCGGGGGTGGTGTAATCGGCAACACTACAGGTTCTGGCCCTGTCATTGGGGGTTCGAGTCCTCCCCCCCGAGCTGCTACCCAATGAGCAGGGCTCGCTTGTCCGTCCACGGCTCCATCGTTGGCGGCACTGCAGCCCTGCGCGGGGTCATGACTTGCAGCACGGCAAGAATGCCCCGGCGCGATTGAGGCGCCCGTCCAGGCGATGGACCAGGGAGCCCTCTGCAAAGCTCGACCTCTCTCCATGTTGTCCCTGACGCATGAGCGCGTAGGCTCGGTGTCGTGGCCTTCATGTGCATCACTGTGGGCCCTGCCGTCATGGGAGGGATGCCTTGCATCCGTGGGCTTCGTGTCCCGGTGGCCACGGTGGTTTCCATGGTCGCGGACGGGATGACCGCCGATGAGATAGTCGCCGACCTTCCCTACCTCGAGCGTGAGGATATCGCTGAGGCCCTGCGCTTCGCCGCCGAGGCGGTGCGCGAGCGTGAGCTGCCTCTCCTGCCAAGCTCCGCGTGAAGGTCCTGGTGTCGGCGGACTCCGACTTCGGGACGATAATCGCCGCCACCGGGCAGCGGACCCATCGGTGGTCTACCTGCGTCGTGTGAGCGCACGACGGGTCGAGGCGCTGCTGGCTCGTCTCGTGGCCGCCTTGCCTACCATCGAGGACGCGCTCCGGGGCGGGGAACCTCGTCGTAGTGGAGCCGGCCACGGTCCGCATCCGCTCCCTCCCCATCCTCTGAGCCGACTAGCCGCGGTCTGCTGCGCTCACCTAGCGCTCGCTGCCGGCCTGGTCCTCGCGCACGGCCCGCTCTCGGGCGGCGGCAACCCGCCCCAACGCCCGCCGCCGGCCAAGCAGGACGAGCGACTCGAACAATGGAGGGCCAACCGTCCGGCCCGTGACCGCCAAGCGTACGGGCGCTTGGGCTTTGGCGAGGCTTGTCACGCCGGCCGCGGCACCCGCCTCGACCACGGCGTCGCGGAGCGCTGAGGTTTCCCACTCGCACTCTGCAAAGCGAGCCTCTACTCCCTTCAGGACGGCGGCGAAGGCCGGCTGCTGGCGCCGCACCTTCTGCCACTCGGCCTCGACCGCCTGCACGTCGGCCAGGTACAGGAAGTCGGTCATGGCATAGACATCGCCCAGCGTGCGCGCCCGCTCCTGGACCAGGGGCGCGATGGGGGCCCAGCGCTCCTCTAGCCACCTGGCCGACCGCTCCAGCAGCTCGGTCTCTGTCAGGGAACGGAGGTAGATGGCGTTGACGTCGGAAAGCTTGCGCTCGTCGAAGAACGCCGGCGACGACTTCACGTCCTCCAGGCGGAACTCGGAGACGAGGTCGTCCCTGGACAGGATCTCCCTGTCACCCTTGGGCGACCAGCCAAGCAGGGCCAAGTAGTTGACCATGGCCTCGGGGAGGTAGCCGTCGTCTCGGTAGTCCTCGACCGCCACCTTGTCGCGGCGCTTGGAAAGCTTCTGGCGGGAGGCGTTGACGAGGAGAGGGAGGTGGGCGAAGGCGGGCGGCTCGCCGTAACCGAGCGCCTCCCACAAGAGGAGGTGCTTGGGGGTGTTGGGCACGTGGTCTTCGCCCCGTACCACGTGGGAGATGGCCATGGCGGCGTCATCGACCACGTTGGCCAGGATGAATAGGGGCTGACCGCTCGACTTTCGCACGCTGAAGTCCTCGATGGAGGCGTTGTCGTAGACGACCTTGCCCCGCACTATGTCGTCCCAGGAGGTCGTGCCTTCGTCGGGCGTGCGAAAGCGCAATAGGCGGCCTGGGGGGGTCGGGTCGAGCCTGCGATCGCGGCAGTAGCCGTCGTAGCCGGGGGGCCGGCCCGCAGCCTTGTTGCGCGCGGCCACCTGCTCGGGTGTGCAGTCACAGGCGTACACCAGGCCCTTGGCGGCGAGCCGGTCAAGCGCGTCCCGGTACAGCTCGCCGCGTTGAGACTGGAAGTAAGGTCCTTCGTCCCACTCGAGGCCGAGCCAGCGCAGAGCCCGCTCGATGCCCTCCGCATGCTCGGGCCGGTTGCGGGCGATGTCGGTGTCCTCGATGCGCAGCACGAACGTACCCCCCTGCTGGCGCGCGAACAGCCAGTTGAAGAGGGAGGTCCGCGCGCTGCCAACGTGGAAATAGCCAGTCGGCGAAGGCGCCATCCGGACTCGGACCGATCTCACCGGCACAAGCTACCGGCTCAAGCCGCTGACCACCGAGCTCCCGCTCCGGGTGCGTGCACGCAGAGCAGCGACCCGAGCACGCCACCGCACGAACGCTAGGCATAACCCCGACGGTCATGTGCCGACGCCACGGTCGGCAGCAGGGCCAGGGGCTCAGCTGGCGAGGAGGTCGCGAGCGTCGCTGCCAGCGAGGGCACGCCGAAGCTTGGTGAGGGCATCGCGCTCGATGCGCCTAACCCGCTCGGCGGTGAGGTCAAGCAGCTCGC
>DAHWQF010000355.1 GCA_027334785.1 Acidimicrobiaceae bacterium | reverse complement strand
TCGTCGAGCAGGTGGTCGGCGTCGCCATCGGGCGAGCGGGCCGCCCCGAGCACGCAGTGGTGGAGGTGGTCGTTGAGCAGTCCCACCGCCACCTCTTGGAGGGCCCGGGTGGCCGAGGCGACCTGGGTGACAACATCGGGGCACCACCTGTCCTCCTCGACCATGCGCTGGAGGCCGCGCACTTGCCCCTCGATCTTCTTCAACCGGGCCAGGTAGTCGTCTTTGCCCGAGGCATAGCCGCGCACGGCCCGGAGGGCCGGGGCAGGCGCCATTTCCCCGCAGGAGCCTTGGCCTCCCTCAGACTTCCCTTCGGGCGTGGGGGCCGCGCCGTTGTCTTCCGTGACGCAGCCCACCGCGGCTGCGACGGCCCTACTTGCCTTGCCCATCCCTGACCTCCTCCAATGGCCGGCCGTGACCGGCACTTGCCGCCCCGGCCAGAAGTCGGCGGGGCCTCGTGTTCTTAAGTGTCGTCTCAGGTACCCGAGGGGGGTAGAGCCATAGGTCACTAGGACAAGGGACCTATAGCCCCTACCCCCTCACCCTACGACAGGCGACAGTGGGAGGCAAGGCCTAATCACTCGTGAAGAAGGCCCTTCGCCACGAAAGGAAGGACCATGGACCGCAAAGGTATCGCCGTCACCGCCCTGGCCGCCGCAGTCGTCGCAGGCGGGCTCGGGACCGGGCTCGGCCTGGCCCTGGGAGGTGGGCACCAAGGGACGCGCGGGACGCTAAAGCCGGCCAGTACGGCGGCGACGTACGCCTACTACCAGACGGTCGCCAAGCGTTACTCCGGCCAGTACGGCCCCGGGAGCTCGATGATGGGCGGCTACTCGATGATGGGAGCCGGCCATGGCACGAGCGGCCGTTCGGGTGCCGGCGGTTTCCCCGCTTATGCCTGGATGATGGGCGGGCGGGCCGCACCGGGCTGGATGATGGGCGGCTCACTCCCGGGCTACATGATGGGCGGGAGCGATGACATGGGCAAGGTCATGGGACAAGTCTTCGCCGACGCCCCCGGGCCCCGGGTGAGCGCGGCCCAGGCGAGGACCCTCGGCGTAGAGGTCCCAGGCGGGGCCAGCGTCGACCGGGCGGCCAACACCGTCACGTTCTCAGGCCAGGACGTCTCCTTCGCCGTCGTGGCGAGCCCCTCCATGCCGGCGGAGAACTTCGAGGTTGCCGGGCTCACCGACCCGACGGTCGTCGTGCCGCTCGGGGCCCGTGTGAACGTCGAGTTCGTGAACGCGGACGGCGACATGGCCCACGGCTTCGTCGTGTCGGCCCGGGGCGCCGGCAGTTCTTGGATGCCGATGATGAGCGCGGCGCCGGCGTTCTCGGGGTCAGCGCTTTGGTTCCTCGGTGAGGCCACCTCGGCCGGGATGCACGCCGGGTCGCTCAGCTTCACTGCGTCGTCTGCCGGAACTTACAGCTACTTCTGCCCCATCCCCGACCACGCCCAAGAAGGGATGGCGGGCAACTTCGTAGTCCAGGGTGCCTCAAGCCGGCCCGCGTAAAAACACCGGCTCGCAAACGAAAACCACGCGAGGGTGACGGGCCGGGGCAAACAAGGCCTGGACGGACAGGCCCGGTCGCTGCCGGGCTCTCGGGAAGGGACAGGTAAGCAAGATGTCCCCCGGCCCCGATCGACGTCGTCCCGCCGACGAAGAAGGGACCCGAACTGTGAGCAACACCCGTTCAAACCGCCCCACCCACAGCCTCAGCCTCACGGGCCCAACGACGGCCGGCCTGCACCGGCACGCCTGGTCGTCTACTACATGCTGGCCATGGCCCTGTTCTGATCTTCTGGGTACGAAGAGGTGATGCGCAGGAGCTCGATCGGCCCGAGCACGGTGCCGAACCCCTCCGTCCGGTAAGTAAGACCGGTAAGTAAGACCGGTAAGTAAGAGTAGCCCTCCCGACCGCTCCGGGATCCCACGGGGGCGGGCACCCAGTGGGATTGCGGCCCGCTGGCCCGTGGTCTCCGGGTTCCGCGCACGAGGGCGGTCAGCCGAGAATGGACCGATGGTCGAGGTCTTGTGGGTCCTCTCCGCCCCGGTGGTCGTTTCGCTCTGCGTAATCGCTGCCTACCTGGTCGGCTTCTTGGTCCTATCGGTGGTCACCGTGTGCCGGCGAGGCCGGCCCAGCCCCCTCTCCGAAGAGCTCGACCAGGTGCTCGACGAGATCCTCGGTCGGACCGGTGCGGTTAGGCACACGCTGCAGCGAAGCCATGAAGGGCTGTCGCGGTGAACAGGAGCGGCCTGTCGGGCGTCCGACTAGCGATCGTCGTCCTCGCTGTGCTGGTGGTGGTGCTGGCGGGCCTCGGGGTGTCGGTTGGCGTGGTAGCTGCGGTGGCCTATGGGGTGCGCGCCGCGGCCATCCAGTTGACCGCGGCCCCGCCCACCCCACCGGCGCGGTCGCGCACCGTGACCGAGGCGATGGAGATCCTGACCGGCAAGGTGCAGCGCGAACGCCACATCGTCACCCGCTATGGGCAGGGCTTCGGCCCGATGTACACGAACGCCTCTTGGAACGTGCATGTGGGCGACACCGTGGTGCTACGGATCACGAGCTACGACGACGGGGCCGCGCCCCTCACCGGTGCGCAAACGATGTTCGACCGTGTCGAAGGCACCCTCGGCGGCACCGAGACCGTCGACGGCAGGCCGGTGCGGGCGGTGGCGAACGACGAGGTCGCCCACACCTTCACGGTCGTCGGGCTCGGGCTCAACCTACCGGTCCCCGCTGCGCCGAGCGGGGGCAGCGTCACGGTGGTGGCCCGCTTCGTGGCGCGGCGCGCAGGCAGCTTCGTGTGGCAGTGCTACGCGCCGTGCGGTTCGGGCCCGAACCTGATGGGCGGTCCGATGGCGACGATGGGGTGGATGGAGGGCAAGGTACAGGTGCTGCCATGACCGAGCGTCCCTTCGAGCAGGACCCGCCAGCGCCTGGCCCCGAGGGGCCAGAGGTCCCGTCGGGAGGCAAGCCGCGGGCCGGCAGGGAGCAGGTACCGCCCGAGGCACCTGTGCGTATCGGGCGGCGGCGGTTCCTTGGCGGTGCGCTGGCCGGGGGCGCCGGGGTGGCCGCCCTCGGCGTCATGGGCGAACGGCTGGCGGGCGGGGCCCAGCCGGTGTCGGCCGTGCCGAGCGGCCCTCCCGTGCCAGCAGCCCACCAGTGGGCGATGGTGGTCGACCTTCGTTACTGCAACGGCTGCAAGCTGTGCACGACGGCCTGCGAGACCGCCCACTACCTGCACACCGACCAGACCTGGATCGACGTGTTGAACATGACCAATGCGGCCGGCGAAAACTACTTCATGCCCCGCCCGTGCATGATGTGCGAGGACCCGCCGTGCGTGCCGGTCTGCCCGGTGAGCGCCAACTTCCGCACGGCCGAGGGGCTCACCTTGGTCGACCAGTCCCGCTGCATCGGGACGCGCATCTGCATGAACGCCTGCCCCTACCAGGCCCGCTACTTCAACTGGGGCAACCCGCGCCCCGTTCCGCGCCAGCCCTTCCCCCAAGAACCGGCCTGGCCGGTCCCCCAGGTGAAGGGCACGGTCGGCAAGTGCGTGTTCTGCGCGGCGATGCTGCCGTCGGGAAAGCTGCCCGAGTGCGTTGCCAAGTGCCCGATGGGGGTGCTCTACCTCGGCGACCTGGAGAGCGACGTCGCGGTGAACGGGCTCGGCGCCACCGTGAAGCTGTCGGCCTTCCTGGCTGAGAACGACGCAGTGAAATTCAAGGAGTCCTACGGGACCCATCCCCGTTGTTACTACATCCTGGGCCACGGCCAGGACCTTGAGACAGACGCCGAGACGGCCTGAGGTGGGCCCGATGGTGTGGGCGTGGGTACGGCGGCTCGGTGGGAGCCCACAGCGTGCCGGCACCACGCCCGTCGGCACCACGCCCGTCGCCCCGAAGAAAGGACCTTCATGTCAGACCAGCAGGCCAGCGTCCCTTCCCCAGGACTAGACGCCGGCGTCCGCGCCCGCGAGGACCTTCGCAGCGCCGCCATGCGCCCGGTGCTCGAGAGGCAACGGTGGTGGTGGCCGGCCGTGCTCGGCCTCGGGGCGGTCGTCGTCTTAGGCGTGGTGGCCTGGGTGGTCCAGCTCGCCGACGGCCTCGGCGTCGCCGGCTACAACGACCAGGCGTTCTGGGCGGTCTACGAGGCCGACCTCGTCGCCTTCATCGGCGTGAGCTACGGCGGGGCGGTCGTCTCGGCCGTCCTGCGGCTCACAAAGGCCACCTGGCGTGCCCCGCTCACCCGCATCGCCGAGGCGACCGCCCTCGTCACCCTGCCGGTCGGGATGCTCTTCATCGTCCCCCACCTCGGCAGCCCGCAGCGCATCTGGGAGCTCGCCTGGCCG
>DAHWQF010000354.1 GCA_027334785.1 Acidimicrobiaceae bacterium | reverse complement strand
CCTGGCGGACCACCTTGCCGACCACCTCTGCCCCCGAGAGGTCGGCACCGCAGCTCTGGCAGCGAGGGGGCTTGTGGGGAACTACTACGTTGGGCTCCCGGCGTGCCAGGTTCGCCCCCGGGGCACCGGGCTGCTTCCCCTGGCGGCGCTTTTCGGCACGCGCCTCGGCCCGACGCTCTGCCCTTTTCTTGCGTGGCCCGATCGGGTCAGAAGACGGGGGCTTCCCCGTAGTCGAAGAGTCTGCCTTCTGTTCGGCCTCCAAGCGGGCGACACGGTCACGCATCGACTCGTTGTCGTCCAACAACTGTGCAACCTGGGCCCGCAGGGCCTCGTTCTCTGCTTGCAAGCGGTCGATCGTGCCCCGCAACTGCCCAATGGTGCCCAGCGCTTCTCGCAGTTGCCCCCGTAACGAGCCCTCGGCCACGCCCCCGGTTCTAGCCGATGGTGGGCCCTGAGTGGTGGATCCCCGCTCTCCGCGCGATCAGTGACCTGAATGCTTACAGGTCCTCAAGGTCGTCAATGGCTTCAGCGAACCTCAGGGCCGTGATCGTCTTGGCCTGCCACCGTTTGCGCAGCACGGCTGTGGTCTCGACGTCTACGAGGTCAGGGGCAGCTAGGTCACCGGCGTCGCGGAGCTCCATGCGGGCGCGTTCGCCGCCCGGGCCGTCGTCCCCTACGGCGTTCGCCAGTACGGAGGCGTCTACGACGATCACCGCTGGGCGCGTTCTGCCGAGAGGTCTTCAGCCGCTCGGGCCAACCCGACACGGCCACCACTGCGCTTGTCGATACGGTCCAACACCTCCTCCAAGCTCGGCCGCTCGGCCAGGCGCCTCAGCTCAGCAGCCAGGTATTGCTGGAGGGACTGCCCACGGCTCTCAGCGCGGTGCTGCAGGGCGGCATGGACGTCGTCAGGGACATCACGGACAAGGATGTTCGGCATGCTTACATTATGCTAGCACGCACCAGGAAGGGGCGAACAGCACGGCAGTTCTTCTCAAAGCCCGACGGTGCAGATGCCCAGGCTCTCCAGCCTGACCGGGAACGAACGCTCGTCGCAGCCGAGCACCCTCGCCAGGGCCGTCATGTCGTCGGCCCGGACCGTGAAGACGCGGCCGTTGAAGTCGCCGCGCTCGACCTGGAGGCGCCCTACGTACCGCCCTCGCTCCTCGCGCGAGGCCTCACGGAGGTCCGTGGTAGGGCAGCGGCTGGTGTTCCGTGCCGAGGCCAGCCCGTTTTGCCACCGTGCTTGGCTTCGAAGTCGGCCTCGACCCGGCGCCTGCCCCGTTGTGCCTCGCTGCCAGCCGGGGGGTGGCAGTCGTCTTTGCAGCGGCGAGCACCTGCCCCTGTTAAGGATTACGGAAAATGTAAGTCCCGCCCGGCTCCAGTCTGGAGGAAGTCCTACGAGTCCAGGTGCCCCGCCGGTCGCCGGTCCCCCGCGAAAATTGGGCACAGAACGGTCTGTCGACCACTCACCGTTCCTCCTAAGCGCTTTTTCGAGCCAGTACCAGAGTAAAGTTTTAAGTAGATCACTATTAGTAGATCACTATAGGTAGATGACGATTTGACACGATTAGCGATCGAGTGCATGCTGGCCCCGTGCCTCTGGGGCGGACCTCTGACGCGCCGGCCAAGGCTGAGAACATAAGGCAGCTGCGTTTCGACACCCACCAGCGCCCGTTCCTCGTGCTCTTCGAGCTCACTCGAGCCTGCGACCTCGCCTGCCGGCACTGCCGGGCCGAAGCAGTGCCCGAGCGCGACCCGGCCGAGCTCTCCACTGCGGAAGTGCAAGCCGTGCTCGACGACCTCGCCTCGCTCGGGCCGCCTCGGCCCGTCGTCGTCTTCACCGGGGGCGACCCCTTGCAGCGCAGTGACCTCGAAGCCCTCGTGGAGCACGCCTCGGGCTCGGGGCTGACGGTGGCCGTCTCCCCAGCGGGCACGCCCCGGGCTACCAGAGCGAGGCTGGCCGCCCTTTGCGAGGCGGGCGCCAGTGTTGTGTCCTTTTCCTTGGACGGGGGGAGCCGCCAAGCCCACGACAGCTTCCGCCGCGTCGACGGCTCGTTCGGCTGGACGCTCGCCGGCTGCCGGGCAGCCAAAGAGCTAGGGCTCCGCCTCCAGGTGAACACGACCGTCTGCGCCGAGACCGTGGGCGAACTACCGGCGGTCTCCCGCCTCGTGGCCGAGCTCGGTGCTTCCTTGTGGAGCGTGTTTTTCCTAGTGCCAACGGGCAGGGGCCGCTCGCTCCAGGGGATTTCAGCGGGGCAGACAGAAGACGTGCTCGCCTTCTTGTACGAGCTGGCAGCCTTCGTCCCCCTAAAGACCACCGAGGCACCTGCGTTCCGCCGGTTGGTCATGTTCGGTTCCGAACGCGGCACCGGGCACCAGCCCGGTGCTCTCTACCACGAGCTCCACCTCCGCCTCGAGGGGGCTTGGCCAGGGCGGGGAGAGCGAGCGGGCAGCCTCCCGCGTGCTGGTGTCGTGGCGGAACGGCCCAGCGGGAGGCGCCCTCCCTTGGCCGTCGGCGACGGGCGGGGCGTCGTCTTCGTCTCCCACCTAGGGGACGTCCAGCCAAGTGGGTTCCTCCCCCTCGTGGCTGGCAACGTGCGGGAGGCGCCGCTATCGGTCATCTACTCTGGGTCGCCGCTGCTCAGGTCGCTCCGGGAGCCGAGCCTGCTCAAAGGCCGCTGCGGCCGCTGCGAGCTAAAGGAGCTATGCGGCGGTTCGCGGGCGCAAGCGTTCGTGCGCACTGGTGACCCCTTGGGCGAGGACCCCACCTGTTCCTACGAGCCAGCTGCCCTGGCCCCCAGGGCCGTTGTGGGGGAGTAGGAAGGCACTGGGGCAGTGCCCTTGCGGATCCGCCTCGTCGAGCCCCGCCCGCCTGGGCGCACGGTCTACGACTTCGCCTTGCTGCCCCGCCTCGGCCTCCCCCTGATCGCCAGGATGCTGGCCGAGGCCGGCCACGACGTGCGCGTCTACTGCGAGGTCTTGGCCCCGGTCGACCTCGAAGAGTGCCTGAGGGCCGACCTGGTCGGCATCTCGTCAACAACGGCGACGGCACCGGCCGCCTACTGGCTGGCCGACCTGTTGACCGACGGAGGCGTGACGGTCGTACTCGGCGGCCCCCACGTGACTTTCATGACAGAAGAAGCGCTCGACCACGCCCCCTATGTCGTGCGGGGAGAGGGGGAGGCCACGATGCTCGAACTGGTCGCCTGCTTGGAGCAAGGGCGGCCGCTCGAGGGGGTACGGGGCCTTTCCTTCCTCGGGCCATGGGGGGAGGCGCACCATAACCCCGCCCGCCGCCGCTGCAGCCAAGAGGAGTTCGAGCACCTGCCGAGCCCAGACTTGGGCCTCGTCGAGGGCAACGAGCGCATGACGACCAAGCCGCTCATGACCCAGTGGGGCTGCCCGTTCGACTGCGAGTTCTGCTCGGTGACCGCCATGTTCTCCCGTTCGGTCCGCCACCGGCGGGCCGACCAGGTCCTCTCCGAGCTGTCCAGGCTCGACGCCGAGCGGGTGTTCTTCCACGACGACAACTTCGTCGTGAACAAGGCACGCACGGCTGGCCTGTTGAGGGCGATGCTGGGCGCGGGGCTCTCGCCGGAGTGGTTCGCCCAGGTCCGGGCCGACAGCGCGCTGCGCTCTTTGTCCCAGCCCGAGGTGGACAACGACTTCTTGGCCCTTATGCGCCGCTCGGGCTGCCGGGCCGTCATGATAGGCATCGAGGCCATCACGGACGAGGGCCTCGCCCACATTGGCAAGCGCCAGCGGGTCGCTACTGTCGTGCGGGCGGTCCGGGCTTTCCACGACCACGGCATTGCCGTGCACGGGATGTTCGTGGCCGGCCTGGACACCGACACTGCCTCTAGTGCCGAAGCCACGGCGGCCTTTGCCCGCCGGCTCGGCGTCGACACTTTCCAGCTCATGGTCGAGACCCCTCTCCCGGGGACGAGGCTATGGGAGCGGGTTGCCGGGGACCGGCTCCTCACCGACGACTGGTCGCTCTACGACGGTCACCACGTGGTCATGCGCCCGGCCCAGATGAGCCCGCTCGAGCTCCAGCTCGGCGTCCTAAGAGCTATGCGCCGCTTCTACTCCTGGCCGGCCATCTTCCGCTCGGGCCTCGTTGGGGGCGTGAAGCACTTGCCCGACCGCACCTTTGCCGCTCGGCCTGCCCTCCTCCGCCGGCTCCCGGCACTCGCCCCTGCAGCCTGGGCCCGCCATTGGGACCAGGTAGCGCCCTTGCTCGGCTCTGCCCTGCCGAGCCGGCCCCGGGCCCGGCTTGCCGAGGCACTGTGGGTGCCGGCGCTGCGCTTCTATGCCCGTCGTCAGCTCGCTGCCTGGTAGGAGCAGGAGCGCTCCCGGGAGC
>DAHWQF010000353.1 GCA_027334785.1 Acidimicrobiaceae bacterium | reverse complement strand
GCCTGGGACAGCCGGGTGCTGCTGGAGCCCGCCCGGGCCTACACCTATCGCTGGCCGGCGCGCTGGTAACCTTGCTGGGCCCGGGCTCCGCCACTGATGACGTAGCTCACCACCGCGCCGGCGGGCACGTTCGCCGAGAAGCTCCCGTTGGTCACTGGCAGTGCCGGCTCGGCCGTGCCGTTGTCCGTGGCGTCGGTCAGGTAGGGCTGGGCCGAGGTGGCAAGGAGCGAGGGGCCCTCGTGAGGCAGGCTCACTTGCACCTGCTCGCTTGAGGTGTTGTTGTTGACCAAGACGAGCACGGTCTGCTCACCGTTGCGGAAGGCCACCGCGTCCAGGTTGGGGTCAGAGCTCGTGGCTGCCAGGCGCACTGCGCCCGGGCGTACAAAGCGGCTGAAAGCGGCGAACGCCCACAACCTGCCGGAGGCCTGGTAGGTGTTGGCGGTGGGGTCGCTCGAGGTGCCGAGGATGACGAGGCCCTCGTTGTCGCCGTTCTCCTTATAGGTAGTTGTGCCCCACCAGTACAAGAAGGCGTCGACATTGGCGGCTGTGAGCGCCGTGTAGATCCGGTCGGCCCAGCTGAGGCCCGAGGCGTCGCTCCCGTCGTTCCACGCCGGGTCCCATTTTTGGAACGTGGACCACTCGGTCTCCCACACCGGGCGCTCGTTGGTGAGGGGGAACGTCGGGGCCGATGTGTAGCCGTGGCTCGTGATGAGGCCTATGTACCGGGCGGACTGCGGGTTGGACAGGACGGCTTGGGTATAGGCCTGGGCGCCGTCAAAACCAGTCGAGTTGGCCCAGCCTTCGGCGTCGCAGCAGGCGACCGTGGTTTTGAGCCCGGCAGATTGGAGCGCGCGCCCGAGGTAGGGCACGAAGTCTGCCGCTTGAGCCGGCGTCATGAGCATGGACGCGTAGCCTGGCCCGATCTCCGGCTCGTTGACGAAATCGACAGCTGTGAGGGGCAGGCCAGCTTGAGCGAAGGCGGCCGCCTCCGCCGCCAGGTAGTCGGCGTAGGCCTTGCGGAAGTCCCCGGCGGCACAAGTCTCGCCCGGTACGCCGCAGAGGTAACCGCCGTTGTCTTGCGATCCGTTGGTCTTGAGCTCGCCGGGGGCGCTCCAAGCATCGCCGTAAAAAGTGTGCACGCCGAACTTCTCGGCTTGCTGGCCAAGCCACTCCTGGTCGGAAAGGTTGCCTGCTCCCCCATCGGCTGCGCTCGCACCGAGCCCAAAACGCACGATGTCCAAGCCGGCGCCTGTCTTGGGGTTGAAAAGCAGGTTCAAGACCGCGTTTTGCACCGAGGTAGGCGCGGCCTCCAAATTGCCCACCTGACCGAAGGCGTCGGCAAAGCCGAAGCCGTCAATCTGCTGGTAGGTGGCAGTGCCAATGCTCACCTGGCTTGTGGTACTCGAAGTAGTGGTGCTGGCCGTTGCGACGCTAGCCGTGGTGGCAATCAGCGCACTGACGGTGGCCACCGTGGAGGCTGTCTTGGCCAGCCCCCTTGTGGCGCGGGACTGTAGGAGTTTGAAAGTGGACGCATGCATGTTGTTGCCCTCCTTTTCTAGGCTCTTCCCCCGCCCCGCAACATTCACTCCACCAGCGAAAGTTGCGAGCTCGGTCCCCACCTTAGCGCGGGAGTAGGCTGGCCGCAACGTTCACGAAACAGGAGGTTCACATGAGCGACCGCTACGTCCCTACTAAGGACGACCACTTCAGCTTCGGGCTGTGGACCGTCGGCTGGGCCGGCAAGGATCTCTTCGGGGACCCGACCCGGCCCGTCCTCGATCCCGTGGAGGCCGTGCACCGTCTGGCCGACCTCGGGGCCTGGGGGGTCACGTTCCACGACGACGACCTTTTCGGCTTCGCGTCTGGGGACCCCGCCGGCGAGGCCTCCCGGGAAGCCACTCTCAAGCGCTTCCGCTCCGCGCTCGACGAGACCGGCATCACCGTGCCGATGGTCACGACCAACCTGTTTTCTCACCCGGTGTTCAAAGAGGGCGCGTTTACCGCCAACGACCGCTCGGTCAGGCGCTACGCGCTCCGCAAGACCATGCGCAACCTCGACCTGGCCGCGGAGCTGGGCGCCTCGACCTTTGTCATGTGGGGCGGCCGGGAGGGGTCCGAGTCGGACGCGGCCAAAGACGTGCGGGTCGCGCTCGACCGGTACAAAGAAGGCGTCGACCTCCTTTGTGAGTACGTGCTCGAAAAGGGCTACCGCATCCGCTTTGCCATCGAGCCCAAGCCCAACGAGCCGAGGGGCGACATCTTGCTTCCTTCGATCGGCCACGCCCTGGCCTTTATCTACCGCCTCGAGCACCCCGACATGGTCGGCCTCAACCCCGAGATCGGCCACGAGACGATGGCCTGCCTCAACATGGTGCACGGCTGTGCCCAGGCCCTGTGGGCGGGCAAGCTCTTCCACATCGACCTGAACGGCCAGCACGGCCCCCGCTACGACCAGGACCTGCGCTTTGCCAGCGCGGACTTGAAGCAAGCGTTCTTCCTGGTCGACCTGCTCGAGACCGCGGGCTATGACGGGCCCCGCCACTTCGACTTTAAGCCGCCCCGCTCTGAAGGGATGCAGGGCGTGTGGGTGTCGGCGGCCGGCTGCATGCGCAACTACCTGGTCCTTCGGGACAAGGCCAAGGCCTTCCGGGCCGACCCAGAGGTAAAAGAGGCCATGGAGGCCGCCGGCTGGCCGTCGCTCGCGCAGCCGACGCTCGCGCCCGACGAGACACTGGAGCAGTTCCTGGCAGACAGGAGCGCCTACGAGGGTTTCGACCCCTCCGCCGCCGGCGCGCGCGAGGTCAACATCGAGCGCCTCGACCAACTCGCGCTGGAGCACATCATGGGCGTCCGGTGAGGACGACGGGCCATGAGGTACCCACTAGCGCTTGGGTTGTGCGCGCCGCGGGCGACAGCCGGAGGCGCCGTGCTCGGGCGTTGATCGCCCGTCCCGACGCCGTTCGTTAGATGAAAAGCGACAAGGCTCAGCGTCGGGCTCTCGTTGTTCGCGGCGGCTGGGAGGGCCACGCCCCCTTTGCCGCCACCGAGCTTCTCGTCCCATTTCTGAAAGACCGTAGCTTCGAATTGGTCTTCTCCGACACGCTGGATGCTTACTGCGACGAGGCGACCATGCGCGAGGCCGACCTCATCGTGCAGTGCTGGACCATGGGCCACTTGAGCGGGCCCCAACTCGAGGGCTTGGACCAGAGCGTCAAGCTCGGCACGGGCTTCACTGGCTGGCACGGCGGCATCGTCGACAGCTTCCGGGACAGCCCGGGTTACCTGCGGCTGACGGGCGGGCAGTTCGTCGCCCACCCGGGCAATTTCGTGGACTACGACGTCGAGGTGGTGCCAGAGCGGGCCGGCCACGAGATCGTGCGAGGAATAGGCAAGTTTTCCCTCCACTCGGAACAGTACTGGGTACTGACCGATCCCTTGGACGACGTGCTCGCCACCACCCGCTTCGTGCCTGGGGAGGGGGCTGCCTGGAGCCAACCCTTCGTTGTCCCCGCTGTCTGGACGAGGCGGTGGGGCCAGGGCAAAGTGTTTGTCTGCACGGTAGGGCACCGCCTCGCCGACCTGGAGGTACCAGAAGTCCGCACGATAGTAGAAAGGGGCCTGCTCTGGGCGAGCCGCTGAGGGCTGGTGCCGTGGGTTCCGGCCGTATCGGGGGCGAGCCGTGGCCCTGAGCTCGCCAGCGGTGCGGCCAGTGGCCTCGCAAGCGGGTTAGCCCTCCCAGGCGGGTTACCGAGAGAAACCTGCGGTCAGCCCGCCGATTATTTGCCGTCGGGCGCCTATGTAGATCACGAACAGAGGAGCGACCGACAAGAACACCGCGGCCATGATGGCTGGGATGTCGATCAGGTACCGGCCTGAGAAATTGAATATGGCGAGCGGTAGCACCGCGACGTTGCTGCTCTGGGTAAAGATGAGCGGGAACAAGAAGTTGTTCCAAGCGGTGAGGGCGTCGTAGATGGCCACCGTCGTGATGGCGGGCTTGGCGACTGGGATGACGAGCGAAGTGAGCTGCCGGACCGGCCCGGCGCCGTCGATCTGCACTGCGTCGATCAGTTCCCGCGGGACGTCTCGGAGGAAGTTGACGAGGATAAGCACGGTGAGGGGGATGGCGAATGCGGCCAGTGGTATGATCAGAGCGAACAACGTGTTATACAGGTGTAGCCGTAGGATCTCGACATAGAGGGGGATGATCAGGGCCTGTATCGGCACGGCGAGGCCCACGAGGAACACGCGGAATATGACCGCTGTTATGCCTCGCGTGCGGCGCACGATCACATGGGCAGCGAGCAGGCTCACAGTGACCGCCAGGACCGTGGTACCAAGTGTGGTGATCACGCTGTTAAGCAGGTACCGGCCGAAACCGC
>DAHWQF010000352.1 GCA_027334785.1 Acidimicrobiaceae bacterium | reverse complement strand
GCACCTCTGGGCACTTCGTCGCCGAGCTTGGCCGCCTGGGCCGGGCTTAGCCTCGGGCCGGGGGCATTGGCGAAGAGCTTGCCCATCACTTCGCCCATGTCGTCATTGCCCCGTGTGACCGAACCGGGCAGCGAGCCGCCGATCATCCAGCCTGGCGCGCCGCTGCCCCCCATCATCCAGCCGTAACCAGACCGGCTCGTCCAGGGGTAACCGCCAACCATCATCGGCCCGTAGCCCGAGCCGCCCATCATGGGACCGTAAGACGAACCTGGCTCCCCCGAGAAGTGCCGGGCCACGCGCAGGTAGTAAGAGTACGACGCCTTGGCGCTGACTGCCTTCGGGGCAGCGGTGAGGGCGCTCGGGCCTCCGCCCAGGCTTAGGGCCAGCCC
This sequence comes from Acidimicrobiaceae bacterium, assembly GCA_027334785.1. Classification (GTDB taxonomy): domain Bacteria; phylum Actinomycetota; class Acidimicrobiia; order Acidimicrobiales; family Palsa-688; genus JAJZYO01. The sequence goes on along the minus strand of DAHWQF010000352.1, from coordinate 4,004 downwards.
AGCGCCGAGGCCGCCGGCGGCGAGCACGGCGGCACTCGTGATGGCCATCAGGCGGTTATGCTTCACCGTCGTCCTTCCTTTCGTCCCTCTGGGTGGGCCGGAGCGCAGTTTCTGTCCCACCGTGCCCGCCATAGGGGGCTCGGCAGTAGGGCCCTCCGGCCCTTCCGCGGGTGACCTAAGCCCTACCCCCCAGGGGTACCGAGGGGTCGGCGTCGCCAGCGGTAGGGCCCTCGGGCCCGGAACGCGACGGCCATAGGTACCGTACCCCTCCCGGGTATTAGGTGCTATCATCGGCCATATACCCTTATGGGGTATAGTCTAGAAGGAGAGAGATGAGCCAGACGATCAACTACACGGTCCCCGGGATGACCTGCGACCACTGCAAGCACGCCGTCACTACTGAGCTCAGCGCCGTGGCCGGCGTCGCCGGTGTGGACGTCGACCTCGAGACGAAGCTCGTCAAGGTGACGGGGGAGGGCCTCGACGACGGGGCGCTCCGCGCCGCCATCGAAGAGGCGGGGTACGAGGCGGTGTGATGGCCGTCGCAGCCGAAAAGCGTCCTGCCGCTGAAAGAAAAGAGCTTGACGGGGCCAAAGGCCACGTCGAGCTTGCGATCTCGGGGATGACGTGCGCCTCGTGCGCGGTCCGGGTCGAGAAGCGCCTCAACAAGCTGGAGGGCGTGGCCGCCACGGTCAACTTTGCCAGCGAGCAGGCGACGGTCAGTTTCGACCCCGGTCTCATTTCCCTCGACGACCTGGTCGGCGCCGTCGCCTCGATCGGCTACGAGGCGGCCCTGCCCAAGGCAGGGCCCGGGGAGGAAGACCCGGCTCGTCCTTATCTTCTCCGTTTGCTGCTGGCTGCCGCCGTGTCGGTGCCCGTGGCCCTGTGGGCTTGGTCGGCAGCCACCCGTTTTGGGGGCTGGGAGTGGGCCTCGTTCGCCTTGGCCACCCCGGCGGTGGCTTATGCCGGCTGGCCGTTCCACCGCGCCGCGGTCCTCAACGCCCGCCACGGGGTGGCCACCATGGACACCCTCATCTCCCTCGGGACCCTCGCCGCCTGGGTCTGGTCGGTCGTGGTCTTGCTGTCGGGCCTGGGACAGGGGATCTATTTCGACACCGCCACCCTGATAACGGCGCTCATCCTGCTCGGCCGCTACCTGGAGGCGCGGGCTAAGCGGCGCTCGGGCGAGGCCGTCCGGGCCTTGCTCGAGCTCGGGGCCAAGGAAGCCCACGTACTGAGGGACGGCGCCGAGGTGCTGGTCCCGGTGGAGGCCCTGCGCGCCGGGGACCTGTTCGTCGTCCGGCCGGGCGAGAAGGTAGCCACCGACGGGGTAGTCACCGAAGGCACTTCTGCCGTCGACCAGTCGATGCTCACCGGCGAGCCCGTCCCGGTCGAGGTAGGACCGGGAGACGAGGTGGCGGGGGCCACTGTCAATACCTCGGGGCGCCTTGTCGTGCGGGCGACCAAGGTGGGCTCGGAGACCGCCTTGGCCCAGGTGGCGCGCCTCGTGGCCCAAGCCCAGGCGGGCAAGGCCCAGGTCCAGCGCCTCGCCGACCGGGTCTCGGGTGTCTTCGTCCCGGTGGTGATCGGCCTTTCCCTCCTCACCCTGGCCGGGTGGCTCCTGTTCGGCGCGGCCGGCACGGCAGCCGCTTTCAGCACGGCCGTCGCCGTCGTCGTCATCGCCTGCCCTTGCGCCCTCGGCCTCGCCACCCCAACGGCGCTCATGGTGGGTACTGGCCGGGGAGCCCAGCTCGGCATCGTCATCAAAGGGCCCGAAGTCCTGGAACAGACCCGCCGGGTCACGACCGTCCTGCTCGACAAGACCGGCACCCTGACCGAGGGAAGGATGCAAGTGGCTGCTCTCGTACCCGCCGCGGGGGTAGCCGAAGACGAGCTGCTGCGGCTGGCCGGCGCCGCCGAGGACGCCAGCGAGCACCCCATCGCCCGCGCCATCGCCGAGCACGGCCGCAAGGAGCTGGGCCCCCTGCCTCAGGCGACCGGCTTTAGCAACCGGGCCGGCCTCGGCGTAGGCGCCACGGTGGACGGCAAGGACGTCCTGGTCGGGCGTCCCTCGCTGCTGGCAGGAGAGGGCGTGGACCTGCCTTTTGACTTGGCCTCGGAGGCCGGGCGCTTGGAGGAGAAAGGCAACACCGTGGTTGCGGTGGCCGCCGACGGCACCGTGCTCGGGCTCGTAGCCCTGGCCGACCAGCTGAAGCCCTCCAGCCGCGTGGCCGTTTCGCAGCTGCGGGCCCTTGGGCTCACGCCCGTACTGCTCACGGGGGACAACGAGCGCACGGCCCTGGCCGTCGCCGCCGACGTTGGCATAGACCGGGTGCTCTCCGGCGTCCTGCCCGAGGGCAAGGCGGCCGAGGTCCGCCGCTTGCAAGAGGCCGGAGAGGTCGTGGCCATGGTGGGCGACGGGGTGAACGACGCCCCCGCCTTGGCCCAAGCCGACCTTGGCCTCTCCATCGGGACCGGCACGGACGTGGCCATCGAGGCCTCCGACCTGACCCTCGTCTCAGGCGACCTTCGCGCCGCGGCCGACGCCATCCGCCTCGCCCGCCGCACGCTCGAGACCATAAAGGGCAATCTCTTTTGGGCCTTCGGCTACAACGTGGCTGCTATCCCCCTCGCCATAGCGGGCATCGTCAACCCCATAATCGCCGCTGCCGCCATGGCCGGCTCCAGCGTGTTCGTAGTCACGAACTCGCTCCGGCTCCGGCGTTTCCGCCCCCTAAGGGAGGCACCGTGACCAGTACCTCTACGCAGGCCCCGACCGCCCCCTTGTACGGCTATATCGCCGAAGGGGACAAAGAGGCGATCTCCAAGCGGATGCACCGCATCGAAGGGCAGGTGCGCGGCATCGAGAAGATGATCGCCGACGACCGTTACTGCATCGACATCCTGACGCAGATCTCGGCCGTCTCCACGGCCCTTGAGGCGGTCGGGTTCAAGATCTTAGAGGACCACGTGAAGCACTGTGTGGCGCATGCGCTCGCCTCGGGCGACGAGGAAGTGGCCGCCGAGAAAGGGCGTGAACTGCTCGAGGCGGTGCAGCGTTTCGTTCGCGCCCGTTGAAGCGGGCAAAGACGGGTGCTTCGAGGTGACCGCGCCCTGATGAGTGCTGGCCTAGCGCCTGAGCTTGGCAGGTTGGATGGCGTGGATTTCGTCCATCACCGCGCCGATGTGGTCCTCGAGCCAGGTGGCGGGGTCGTCGCTCGTCACTCGGGTGACGATGGTGGCCACGCCCAAGTTGGCCCAGTCCTCGAAGACTCGTAGCACCTCGTCGCGGGTGGGCGTGGGCGAGAGGTTACGGGCGGAGACGGTGACCTCGATCTCGTTTATGTCACGGCCGAGGGTGTCGCAGTGGCGGCGCAGGACGTCGAGCTTGTGAGCCACCTGTTCGGGCTCTCCCATGATGTTGCAGGCATCGGCGTACTGGGCCACCATCCGGAGGGTCTTGCGCTCCCCGCTGCCGCCGATGAGGATCCGCGGCCGGGGCTGGCTCACCGGCTTGGGCTCGCACAGGGTCTCGGCCAGACGGTAGTGCTTGCCCTCGTACGGCCCGTTGACGTCGCTCCACATCTGGAGGCAGATCTGGATGGCTTCCTCTAGCCGTTCAAAGCGCTCGGACGGAGACGGGAACGGCACCCCCAGGCCTTTGTGCTCCCGTTCGTACCAGGCCGCTCCGATGCCGAGCTCGCACCGGCCGCCGGAGAGCACGTCCACGGTGGTGACGGTCTTGGCCAGGAGGCCTGGGTGGCGGTAGGTCACGCCCGTGACAAGCAGTCGCAGGCGCAGCCGTTCGGTCTTGCCGGCCACGAACCCGAGGGCCGAGTACCCCTCCAGCATGGGGTGCGCGGCTGGGGCAACGGCGTCCATCTGGAAGTAGTGGTCCATGAAGGACTGGGTCCGCACACCGATGGCCTCCGCTCGCCGAGCCAGGTCGGCCACCGCCGGACCGATCCCGGCGGGACCACCCGCCCAGTCGAAGCGGTGCACGT
>DAHWQF010000351.1 GCA_027334785.1 Acidimicrobiaceae bacterium | reverse complement strand
GAGGTCAGCGAGAAGAAGCGAGACAGGCCCTCTTCGCCGAGCTCCACAGCGACAGCCTACATCGCGCGCCCAATCATCGCGCGGATCCTTACGCCTCGCGCTGGTGCATAGAAGTTTCGATAGAAGACGCCAAGCAGCTCGGCGGCGTCGGCCAGGCCCGCAACCGGCTGCAGAAGGCGGTCGAGCGCACGGTCCCCTTTGCGCTCGTCGTGAACACCCTCGCGATCTGCTGGTACGCGACGGCGGGTCATCACCCCGACGACGTCCAGGCGGCGCGCGCACTTGCCCCGTGGTATCGGCAGAAGGCCCAACCCTCGGTCCTCGACATGCTCGCCAAGCTCCGCCGGGTGATCATCGCCGCGCAATTTCGACCGGCAGACCCCCTGCTGCTCACGCCACAAGAAATCGGCGTCATCCGCCTGGCCTGGGAGGACGTCGCGGCGTAGGTGAGAAAGTCGAGCGTTATGCCGAGCGCGCGATTATGCCGAGCTGAGCGTAAAACGTCAGGGGAGACGGGCTTATTGGTCGGCCCCCAGTCGGCATAATCGCGGGCGCTCTAGAGCGTCACAGGCCCTCCAGGAAGGCGAGCAGGCTATCGGAGGGCTTGTAGCGCCCTTTGGCGACCTTGCGTGGTTTCGTGCGTGCGAGGGCCTTCTCCTTGATGGACAGGTCGGCATGGTTGTAGATGTCGGTCGTGCGGACGCTTTCGTGGCCTAACCAGAGGGCGACGGTCGCTTGGTCGACGCCTGCACGGCGCAACTCGACGGCGCAGGTGTGGCGCAGGGCGTGTGGTGCCAGTTTTTTGTCGTGAAGGGACGGGCAGCTCTTGGCAGCCGTCGCCGAGTACTTAGCGAGGAGGTGCTCGACGGCGTCTCGGCTAAGGGGGCCAAGACGGTTGGTAGGGAAAAGTGGGTCTTCGGGCCGGCCACGTCGTTCTTTCAGCCAGGCCCGGAGCACCGCCACGGTCTCCGGCCTGACCGGTGTCGCCCTTTCCTTCCTGCCCTTGCCGAAGCAACGGACGTGGGCGCCGGTCCCCAGGTGCACGTCCTGGCAGCGCAGCCCCACGAGCTCCGAGACCCGCAACCCTGTGTCGAGGGCGAGGAGCACCAAGGCGTAGTCTCGTCGCCCGACCCAGCGCGAGCGGTCGGGGCTCGCCAAGAGGGCGTCGGTTTCCGCCTCGGAAAGGAACTGCACGACGGCACGGTCGGCGCGCTTGGGCGGTATGGCGAGCACCCTGGCGATCAGAGCGGCGTGCTCGGGGTGGCGGAGCGCAGCGAAGCGGAACATCGAGTGGACCGCAGCGAGGCGGGCGTTCCGCGTGCGGGCGGTGTTGGCCCGCTCGGCCTCCAGGTGGTCTAAGAAGGCCCCGACCAGGGTGGCGTCGAGGTCCTCGAGCTCGAGCCGGGACGGAGCCCTGCCGGTGCGCTGCGAGGCAAAGGCCAACAGCAGCTTGAAGGTGTCCCGGTAGGCAGCCACGGTGTGGGCGCTAGCCTGGCGCTGGCCGATCAGGCGCTGGCTGAAGTAAGCCTCGAGTGTGGGGGCGAGCGGGGTCATCGCCGTTGCCCCCTTGCCTTTTCGCGACGCTCGGCGGCCAAGGCGAGCAGCTCGGGCGCTGCTGAGACGTACCAGTATGTAAAAGCTGGGCAGCTGTGGCCTAAATAAGCCGACAGGGCCGGCAGGAGGGCCGCCACGTCGGCGCCCTGGCGGTACCAGTCCACCAAGGTGACCACGACCATCCGGTGCCTGAAGTCGTGGATGCGAGGGTGGCAGCGCTCCGAGCGAGGACGGAGGCCAGCTGTTTGCACGAGGTACAGGAAGGTCGTATGGACGTTCTCGTAGAGGAGCCGTTTGCCGGGGGTGGAGACGAAGAAAGCTGGTGCTTCGGGCTCGGGCCAGAGCTTGTCGCGCAGGTCTGCATAGTCGCACAACGCCTCAGCCGTGGTCTCGTGCAGCGGCAGGAGGCGGGTATCGGAGAACTTGGCGTTGCGCACGAGAAGGGTGCGTTCTTCGCGGTCGAAGTCGTCCCTGTCCAACCCGATCAGCTCGCCGATCCTCATGCCCGTGGTCGCAAGTAGGCCTATGACCGTCTTGTATGTCGCCCTGATGAGCGGGAAGCGAAGCGTCCGGGCCGCGTCCATGAGGGCGAGGACCTCTTCGTCTGTGTACAGGTACGGGTTTGCCCGGGAGCGCTTCCGAGGCAGCAGGTCCGCGGGCGGCACCTCGGTCGCCGGGTCGAGGCTCTGGAGGTACCTGGCGAAGCCACGGGCGATCGAAAGGCGGATGGCCCACTCGTCGGGCTTGCCCTCCAGTGCGGTCGCCCACCCCAGTGCGAGGCGCGTGGTGAGGGTAGGCGCCCCGGCCGACTCCAGGTAGCCGACGAGGCTCGGTAGCACCCGCCCGTGGCGCGCCAGCTTGAAGCCGAGTGCCCGGCGGAGCCTCAGGTAGTCCTCGAGCGCCCTGTCGAGCGGGCTCATGGCCGTGCCCCCGGCCAGGGACGGGCCACGCGTTCCATGGCGGCACGGTCGACCTTGGCGTAGAGGGCCTGGGTATAGGCGCTCCGCTGGCGGAGGACCTCGCCCACTTCTGCCAGCGAGCCGCCTTGGCGGAGCGTCTCGCAGGCGTTGGCCCGCCGCAGCCGGTGGGGACCGACGACCGGGACGCCGGCCCGGAGGCAGGCGGCATGCACGATCTTGTTGATGCCGTCACCCTTGAGGCCCGTCGTCGGCGCCTTCACCCGCAAGAAGACGTGCCGGTCCTCGCAACGAGGGCGGCCCCGGCGCAGGTAACCCGCCAGCGCCTGGCCCACGTCGACCGGGAGGGGCAGACGTTCCCGGCGGTCCCCCTTGCCCCTCACGAGGAGCTCGCCACTGCGCCAGTCGACATCGCCGAGCTCGAGTGCCGCCACCTCGCTGGCGCGCAGCCCGAGCCGGGCGAGCACGACCAAGATCGCGTAGTCCCGGCGGCCGGCCGCCCTGCGACGGTCGCAGCTCTCGAGCAGCCGGCCCACCGCGGAAGGCGCCAAGGCTTGCGGGACCGAGCGCTCCCGCCAAGGCGCGACAGCGGGCACGGCCCCGACGAGAGGGGTCGTGCTGAGGCCGGCGACGTGAAGGTAGCGGAGCAGCGAGCGCAGCGCCATGATGAGGGCCTTAGCCGAGCCCACGCTGCGCCGGCCGCACTGGTCGACCAAGAAACCGCTCACGTCGCCAGTCGTTATAGCGCCCACGTCGAGCTCGCCACTGCCCCCGACCGACGACAAGAACAGGCCGGCGAAGCGCAGGTAGTAGCACACCGTGCCCGCTTTGAGGCCTCGCTCGGTGACGAGGTAGCGGGCGTAGCCCGCGAGCAACTGCTCCTGCGCCGTCGGTGAGCCCGACGGTGCCACCTCGGCGAGCACGCCCAACCCACGCAAGTAGCCGAGCAGCGTCCCCAGCCCACACGCCGACGGGTTGTGCCGGTAGCCCGCCGCACGCCGAGCCTCGACGTAACGCCCGACCTCCTCCGGGCCGAGCCCCGGCGCCGTCAGGCCCTCTTTCTCCATCCACCGACTGAGGTGCGCCACCAGTTTCAACAGGTTGACGGCACTCGAGCTCGCGTATCCCAGTCGGTCGAGCTCTGCACGAAAGCCCCCCGCGTACGGGCTAAGCGGCCCGTTCACCACGACTTTGGCCGGATCTTTCACTGTTACCTCCTCTCCCGGGCCGCCTTGGCCCGGGAGAGGAGTGTGCCTCACACCGACGTGATTATGCCGACTCGCGCTAAGCCCTCAAGTCCCCTAACCAGCCCAAACGCTTGTCACTTCTCCACGAGTCGGCATAATCGCGCGCTCGGCATAACGAGAGGGCGAAGTTGGCCGAACGAGTGCGTCGCGGCAAGCTCTACCGGGTGCGCTCGGGTGAGGCCGTCTTCCCAAGGGTCGCCTATGGCTACCGGCGCGTGCCGCGCTCGGCGGCCGGCCCGGCTCGCCTCGAGATCTACGAGCCGGAGGCGGTCGTGGTGCGGCGGATCTTCGAGGAGTACGCCTCGGGCACCTCGATGCGCGAGATCGTCCGCCACCTCTACGAGAGCGGCGTCTCGTCCCCCGACGGCAAGCAGATGTGGCCGGTCGCCACGATCGGCCACCTGCTGCGCAACACGACCTATGCCGGCACCGCCGCCTGGTACCGTTACGAGTACGTCCCGGCGCCCGAGCTGAGACGCTCCCGCAAGGTCCGCAAGCCCCGCCAAGACTGGGTCGAGGTGGTCGTGCCCGCCATCGTCACCTGCGAGGTCTTTGCCGCCGCCCAAGCCGTCGTCCCCGACAACTCGCGCTTCTCCGCCCGCAACACCACCCCCGACACCTTCCTCCTCCGAGGGCTCGTCGTGTGCGGGCCGTGCGGCATCCGGCTGTTCTGCG
>DAHWQF010000350.1 GCA_027334785.1 Acidimicrobiaceae bacterium | reverse complement strand
TCGAGCTCGAAGAACCGAGCCAACTTCACGAGCAGCCCCACGGGCAGGTTGGACCAGTCGAACCTGTAACGCGGCACTTACTGCTCCGTCGTTTCGCCCCGTCCAGGCACAACCTGGCCAGGCTCCTGCCCCGGCCGGCGCCGGCGCCCACCCATCCCAATGCTCCAGGGTGTACTTGTGTGCCTCTTCACCGTCACTGCCCGGCCCGTGCTTCGTTCGCCTGGCATCGGCTGTACCGGGATGACCGACCGTGGCTCAGCGCGTTTCAGCGGGGCCTGCCAGGGCTGCCAGGACGGGCCCGATCCCCGGGATGGTGGGGAGAGCCGGGCTCCCTTCCTCGATGATGTCAGTCGTGCGCTGCCTCACGAGCGCCAGGTGGTCCTCGTCGTGGTGCGGCAGGACGTAGAAGCAGTTAGCGCGGATGGCCCTCACGACGTGATCGGCCACCTCGCCGAGGCTGGCTTCGTCGACGTCCGCGACAGCAACAGCCATTCCCCTCGGAAGAGAAGCTTTTGGCGAGCCCAAGGCTATGCCACTCGCCCCGCCTGTCACCACGGCTACCTTGCCACTGAGCTCCTCCACTCGGCCTCCCTCGTTGCGAAGGAGCATGCCATAAGGCAGCAGCTCGCGCACGTAAGCCCTCGGTTGCTCGCGAGCCGAGTGCACGCGGTGTGCGATCCTTTGTGGGGGTCGAGGCCGTGTTATTCGCGGCTCGACGGTGCCGACTATCGGTGAACCGACCGCACAGTAACAGTTATTCGGCGCTCACCGGTTGCGAACCGCGACCCTGGGCCACGTGGTCCTGTCACGCCCAGGGCGGCCCGCCCCCCGATCCCTGAGCTGTCGCCCGAGACCGCCCACCGTCGTGGCTGTAGAAGACCGCCCCGCCGCTGTCCCCGACGGCCGCGCACACTCCGGCCCCGTTGCACGTCAGGGCCTCGATGTCCGCGTTCGCGGCGACCTGGCCGAGTGCTCGAGGAGAGCGGTCCAGCGACCAGGTCCTGCCGTGGTCGCTGCTCACCAGGAAGCTGTACTCCGATGGCGCCAAGAAAGTCCTCGTAGACAGGACCGCGGTACAGGAGTCGGCCGAGCAAGCCACTTGCGCACCCGAGAGCTGCATCGCGGAGGGGCGGCCGTCAGGCAAAAGGGGCATGGCCGCCCGTGCCCAGCTCCGTCCACCGTCGTCGGTCCAAAAGACCACTGACTCGGATTGGGTGCCGAGGGAACCGGGCGCCCCGAGGGAACCGACTGCCACACAGCTGGTCCAAGCCGAGCAGCTCAGCTGCGAGAGGGACGAAGCGCCAGCTGGTGCGGGGAGGTCCCGCCAGGACAGGCCGCCGTCAGCGCTGGCCAGCACGGCGGCCCTTGGCGACGCTTGAAGGGGGTTGCTCTTCACCACTTGCAGTGAACAGCTCGTTGGACCCGGGGCGTGGCCTGGCGCGCGGACCGGGCTTGAGGACCCACGGAGAGGCTCTGCTAGGACGTGGGCGCCCCGTCGGTCCGGCAAAGCATCCGTCCTGTGCTCGCGCTGAGCATCGCGCCCGGCAAGATTCCCGGGCGCGCCCAACGCATTGGGAAGCCCGCGCGATGCTAAAGGGAGGATGTTCGAGCGCTTCACTGACACTGCCCGGCGCGTCCTGGTCCTCGCCCAAGAAGAGGCGCGTCTTCTCAACCACAACTTCATCGGAACCGAGCACATCCTCCTCGGCTTGCTCCACGAAGGCGAGGGAGTGGCAGCCCAGGCGCTGGGAGCGCTTGGTGTGAACCTCTACGACGCGCGTGAACGGGTCGAGGAGACCATCGGGCCCGCGGGCAGCTCTCTTGTTGGGTCACCTCCGTTCACGCCGAGGGCGAAGAAAGTCCTCGAGCTGTCCTTGCGTGAAGCTCTGCAGCTCGGGCACAACTACATAGGGACCGAGCACCTCCTCCTCGGCCTCGTACGGGAGGGCGAGGGCGTCGGCGCCCAGGTCCTGGTGCGGATGGGAGCGGACCTGTCGAGGGTGCGCCAACAGGTCGTGGAGCTCCTGGAGGCGGGCGCCGGGACGGCACCCGGCCCTGCGGGAGGGCCGAAGCAGCGAGGGCCACTTTGTGGCTGGTGCCGCTCGGAGCTCTCCGAGTCGGCCCGCTTCAGGACCATCTACGTGCCGCCTGATGAGAGCGGGACAGAGGAGGACTTACGCCGGACGACCGTGTTCTACTGCTCGCGCTGCGGCACGGTCCTCTCGCCGGTGACAGCCCCCGGCGCCCTCCCAAGCGGCACGGTATTCTGAGCCGGAACCTCCGCCACGGTCCGGGCCGCCCCGCGTGAGGCCCTGGCGGAGACCTCGCGTCGCTTCCCGGAGGAACTGCTCGCCCCGGCCAACTTGGACGACGTGCCCGAGGGTGCCAAGGTGGACCTTTCCTTCCGGGACCGCCAGCTGGTCGAGGGCACGGTCGGCGAGGCCGCTGTGCGCCTCGTTGGCGGCTTCGGGTCCCGCAACGGGCAGCTGACGGGGACATGGGGCACGTCGGCCATCGACAAAACTAATTCGCCGCCGAGTGGAGCTTCTCCGGCACGCCCGAGACCTCCACCGGCTTGTCGCCGGCGTCCATCTCGGACCGCTTTGGCGACGGTGCTTTGGAGCTGAGCGGCAGTTTCTAGTTCAGGTTCGGCTGCCTGTTCGAACAAGCCGATGTCAGGGGCGAACTGTGCGGGCAGGGCCTGCGGGCCGAGGTGCGCCGCGCGGGCGGCGGTCTCGGCCCGACGAGCACGGTGGTCGCCGAGGAAACTCTCGGTGAGGCGGCATTCGAGATCTTCGCCACCGTTTCGACAGAGATCGACATAGCTAACGTGCGAGGCTCGTTCGACCGGCGCCCAGTCCTCCTTGACCCGGCCCGCGAGGAGCTGTCGGCCTCGGTGGGGGCAAATTTGACCGGCTCGGTGGACTGAGACCAACAAAACGGCTCCGATATTTCCTGACCAAAAAAGTATGCCGTTATGTGTTCGCGTTATGCTCGGTTCTACATGGCGTCTGACCAGCGCAGATCGCCGAATCCGCGCATTCTTGCAAAGCGTAGAACCAACCTGGTACGGTGCGGCCGATAAACCAGTTATGTCGCGGGGCTGCATCATTTTGCAGATTGGATGACGTGAGCGAGCGGCCCCCCGTGTTGGGGCGAATAACGGCCGTGGCCGAAGCCCTCGCACCAAGCCCTCTGCTCCGGCCAGTCGAAGGCCGTTGCCGGCGACCGAGCTCGTCCGCAAGCTCGCTCCTCACCGTTGGGCAGCCGAGCTCATCGAGCTCTTGGCCGAACTCCAAGGGTCGCCCGAAGCGTAAAGATCAGGTGGCGCTCCTGATGCGAACGCCCGCGCCGGAGGTGACGATTGGTCCTTAGCTGACAATTCTCATGGCCGATTCAACGCTGTACGCGGCACGCGGCAGGAGCCGAGTGTGCTTATCCGAGAGGGGAGTAACCCAATGTCCTCGCTTGTCATGATCAAAGCCCTTGACCGGGCCCGCCTTCCGGAGGAAACGCAATGACAATCGGCGGTAACGTGGGTGAGGACCTGCGGCTGGCCGGTGAGGCCATCGGCGCTTTCGCTCGCAACGAGGACCGCTTCCGGGCGTTGGTCGACGCCTTTCGGGCCTGGGACGCCGGCTCCTTCCAACGGCTGTTGCGGGAAGAGAACATCCTGGAGCGCTGCGACCTGGTGTGCGAATGGATCCGCAGCAAGGACTGCGTTCTCTTGTGCCATGAGCTCGCCGGCGCACCGCCAGAGGGGGAGGCCCCCAGTCCGGCCGAGCTCGCCGGCGTGGTGGAGCGGATCGTCACCGATGAGGAACTGATCGAGCGCTTGGCGTCCGCGGTATCGGAGCGGGACAGGGACGCATTCGCCTCTCTGGTCCGCGAACTTGAGATCCAGCCGTTCGCGCATTTGCTCTGCCACTGGGTCTGTGCCGTGCGCGGGCGCCTGATCTGCCGAGTGGTCTGCGCTGCCCAGCCCGTGCCCCGCGTCCATCTGCTGGACGAGCTGGCCCGAGCCGGCCAGGTGCTGCGGCGGCTGGTGGCCGACCGGCAGGCCTTTGCCGCGGCAGCCGAGGCAGCTGCCGCTGGCAACTGCGAGGGCTTGCGCGCCGCCATGGCCCAGGTCGGGCTGAGAGAGGGCTGCGAGATCATTTGCGAGTGGTTCTGCACCTGGCGGTGCGTTCGGGTTTGCCTCGACCTGTGCCGGGTGTTCCCCCCTGGCTCCATCGGAGACCCCCTTTCCGAGGCGTACGAGTTTGCCGGGGCGACGGCCCGATGTGCCGGCCAGCCCGAGGTGCTGGCCCGGCTTAGTGCGGCCGTCAGCGCCGAGGACGCCAAAGCCTTCGAGGCGGTCGTCAACGAGCTTGGGCTGCCGCGGTTCTGCACCCAGCTAT
>DAHWQF010000034.1 GCA_027334785.1 Acidimicrobiaceae bacterium | reverse complement strand
CTGCCAGCGCGGCGAGGACAGTTCGGCCCGGGCGAGCTCGACCGCGTTGACCTTGACGACGATCCGCCGCTCGAAGTCCTCGCCGATCCCTAGACCGAGGTACTCGTGGGTCGGCCTAGCAAAACAGTTGTGGCTCACCACGCCGTTGGCGATGAAGTCACCGGTCCCCGTTGTGATGTCGAACATCTCTATCCGTTGGCCAAGCGGCTTGATCAACACGACCCCGAGAGCAGCGTCGGACTCGAGTGCTGCACCTTCTATCGGCCGAAACGAAGAAAAGGCACCTGTCCCGATCAACTTGTTGTTGGGCGTTAGGTGCGTCCGGCGCAATTGTCCCCGCTCAGCACCTGTGACGTACTTCCAGCCTCGGTCTGATAAAAAGCGGTGGTCTCCGCTCGCGACCAACTCGGTCCCGTCCTCGAGGGTGATGAGGTAGGCAGGCTTCACCGTGCGCCAGTGGGCGAGTACCGGTGTGACGACATAGTGCCGGTACAGCCCTTCCCGAACCGTCCCGTAGACCTGGTCCCCGGGTCTCAGCTCCCCGAGAGGCTTCGTCCTGCCGTCCCCCATCAGGACCGGCGTGTCGCCAGACATGCAGTAGGCGCAGGCGTGCGTGCAGCCCCTGTACGGGTTGATCGTGTACCGAAAAGCCATGCGTGACGACGGGGGCACCTGGTTGATGATGGTCCGGGCCTTCACGTGGAGGAACTCGAGCCCCCGGTACTCCCCTCGCCCGACGTGCCGCTCGGGGTAGCCAAGGTCGAAAAGGGTGGCCCCCTCGTCCTCGAGACGCCAGCGGAAGCTCTCGCTTGGCCTTGCCGCCATAGGCCGCACAGTGTACCGGACATACGTTCGACGCGCTCTCTCGGGAGCAGCCCTAGAGCTACATCATTGCATCAAGATGTGATGTTAGAATGTAGGTATGCGTACGACGCTGGACATCCCCGACGACCTCCACGCCCAGGCCCTCGCCATCGCGAGGGACACCCGCCGTTCGCTCAGCCAAACCGTGGCAGCACTTATGCGGCGCGGGCTCGGGGCCGGCCCGGCCGGAGAGGTGGGCACGAGCCCCGGCACGGGGCTCCCCGTCGTGCACCTCGCAAAGACGCTCACGACCGAGGACGTGCGACGGCTGGAAGACGACGACCAGTGACCGTTCTGCTCGACGCCAACGTGCTCATTGGACTGCTCGTCGATGACCACGTCCATCATCAAGCCGCCGAGGCCTGGTTCGCGGCCGGCCCGGACAAGTTCGCCACTTGCCCTGTCACCCAGGGCAGTTTCTTGCGGCTGATGGTACGCGAGCACCAGTCGGCGGCCACAGCCAGAGCCGTGCTCGAAAAGACGGCCGCCCATGGCCGTCACGAGTTCTGGCCCGACGACGTGGGGTACACGGAGGTGCCAATGACAGGCATCGTGGGCCACCGCCAAGTGACAGACGCCTACCTGGCGCAACTGGCGCGCTCGCACGGCGGCAGGCTGGCCACGTTCGACCAGGCGCTCGCCAAGCTCCACCCAGACGTGGCTCTGCTGGTCCCCGCCGGCTAACGCACTGGCCGGCCCCCGGCGGCCCGACGCCAGCGGCTGTCACCAGTTTCTCGCCCCCCTACAACGGTTGGCCGCTGCGGCACACCCGGGCGGTGGCACCGGTCAGCGCCGGCGAGGGCCCGAGCGCCCAGCCCATTGCCGCGCAGAGGGCACGGGCAGCCGGCTCACAGGCCAAGCGGCCGGAAACGGGCCCGGGGACGAGGAGCCCGAGCTCCATCCGCCAGCCCCAGGGCACGAGGCTCGCGGCCGCGGAAAAGAGCACCGCGTAGGCGGGACGGGCGGCGAGCGGCAAGGGCAGGCGGGCGAGGAAGCGGACCGCTGAGCGCGCTTCGGGCGTGGCGCGGGCCTCGGGGTGGTGGAGCACCCATTCACGCAGGTCCCGAGCCGTCGTCACGGGTGAGCGCGCCCCCATGAGCTCGCCCAGACGTGCCATTTCCCTGACGTAGTCGTCGGCCTCGCCGGCGCAGAGCCCAGGGCCGACGCGTTGGTAGGCAAGAAGGAGGCTCTCGACCTCGACGTGGTGGACCCAGGCCAGGAGATCGGGGTCGTTGGCGTCGTAGGGCCGGCCGTCTGGCGCCACGCCTTTAACGTGCTCGTGGACGCGCCGCACGGCCGCCACCGCCTCTTCCGCCTGCGCCGTGCCGCCAAAGGTCGTCGCTGCCACGAAAGCCACCGTCCGCCGCAGGCGCCCGAGCGGGTCCGAACGGTAGTCGGAGTGCTCGGCCACCCCCGCCATCGCCAGGGGGTGGAGGGTCTGCACGATCAGCGAACTGATGCCCCCGACGATCGCAGAGGGATGAGCGTGCACCCTCCAGGCCACGCTGCCTGGGCCGAACAAGCCGGCGTCCCCCTCGCCTGCTATGGCTTTCAAGGTCTCGGGCGGCGCCGAGAAGATTTCGTGGAGGGCAGCACCAGCGGCCAGGCGCAAAGACCGGGGAGCGCTCACGACCATGGACGAAACGCTAGAGGTCCCTCGGCACCACGAGGGACTCCAGGCTCGCGCACCCAGGGCGGAGAGCAGCCCAGGCACCGTCGAAGGAGAGGACGGCCAGCGCCCCGGTCGGTAGCTTGTCCCGCAGCCGGCCCAGGTCGGCCGGCTCGCCACTGCCGGCGAGCGCCGCGGCCAGGTCGGCCAACCCGGGGTTGTGGCCGACGAGCATCACGCTCCTGACTCCCTCCCCCACCTGGCGGAGCCGGGCGAGGAGGTCCTCGGTGCCGGCGCCGTAGAGCCCGTCCTCCGTGCTCACCTCCGGCCCGCGGAGGGCGCCGGCGAGGGCTTCGTAGGTTTCAACGGCTCGGGCGGCGGAGGAGCACAGCACGAGGTCGGGGCGCAGCTTGGCCCTGGCCATGTGCTTCGCGAGGCGCCGAGCTGCCTCCCGACCTCGGGGCGCGAGCGGCCGCTCGTGGTCGGCGAGCCGGGGGTCGTCCCAGCTCGACTTGGCGTGGCGCAGCAGGTAAAGCGTCTTCAAGGCCCGTGGACGTCTCGCTGATTGGCCGCCATGACCGCGATGAACTTAGCGGCCATCGGGCGTCGTACGGTCATGGCCTCGACTGCGCTCGGTACCGCCCAGCACCACCGAGAACGACAGGTTGCGGGGGTTATCAGGGTCGAGGCCGCGGGAGCGGGCCAGCTCCACCGCCGCCCGCTGGGCGAGCACGAGCTGGGCCAGGGGGTCGAGGTCGGAGGTGAAAAAGCGCGCCCCAGTGGCTTCGATGTCGGGCCCGAGGCCCGCCGGCGGCGGGCCGAAACACCAGACAAACGATGCCCGGTCGAGCACGCTTATCGGCCCATGGCGCACTTCGGCCGCGAAGTAGGACTCGGTCCACATCTGCGCGGCCTCCCTCAGCTTGAGGGCGGCCTCGTGCGCGATCCCGACCGTCCAGCCCCGGCCGA
Source organism: Acidimicrobiaceae bacterium (assembly GCA_027334785.1). Classification (GTDB taxonomy): domain Bacteria; phylum Actinomycetota; class Acidimicrobiia; order Acidimicrobiales; family Palsa-688; genus JAJZYO01. The sequence continues at coordinate 10,192 of DAHWQF010000034.1, read as the reverse complement.
GGAACGTGAAGCGGGTGGACGTCATGACCTGCTCGGGCAGGGGTAGCTCCACCGCCTGTCGGCCTTGCTCGGCCAGGTCCTCGGCGCTCGCCGGCGTTAGCTCCCCGAGGTGGGCCCGGAGCAGGACCACCACGCTGGTCGCAAAGCGCGTTTGCACCACCGACTGCTCGGCGGCAAAGGAGAGGTCTACGGTGCTGACCGCTTGGGCCAGCGGGGAGGTGGGGTCGGCCGTCACCCCGGTGGCCGACGACCCGGGCGGTAGCTCCTCCACCGCCGCCAGCACCTCGCTGGTAGTACCTGACCGCGAAAGGAACAGGTAGCGGTCGTAACCCCGCCGGTGGTCCAGTTCGGAGGCCGGCCTGGCATCGGTCAACCCGTGGCCGGCCGCCTCGCGGAGAGCGGCGTAGGCCAGGGCCATGTTGTAAGAAGTCCCACAGCCCACCACGGCGACGCGCTCGCCTGGGACGGGGAGCAGCGCGGAGACCTGAGGCGCGAGCCGGGCGGCAGAAGCCCAGCAGGCGGGTTGGCTGGCGATCTCGGTCGCCGCATGCGATGCCTCGGGTGCATGGGACACGGGCACGACCTCTCTTTCCCGAGGTCTCACGACCTCCCTCACTGCAATGCTATGAGGGTAACTTAGCCCTGACCGTTATAAACGCTCAATCCCGCCAGGCCACTTTGCGCCCCCGCGCGCTCACCCGCTGGGCCCACTGCTACTATGCGCGTTGATGCTCATTTCGCTCCCCGGAGCCATCAAAAGGGAATCGACAGGCGAGCGGTCGGCGGCCGCGACGGCACATTCGCCCGTCTCGTGATTATTACTAAAAGAATTCCTCGACCAAGGAGGTTGGCAGGTGAAAACCGTGAGACAACGCAGTGTCATGGCCGCAGGGCTGAGCGTCGGCCTAGTGCTCGGCACCACGGCCGCGCTCGGCAGCACTGCGGGCGCGGCGACAAGGGCGGCCAATGCCGCGCCCAGTGGCACCATCAACGTAGTGATGGCTCAGTACAGCTCCAAGACAGCCCCCTACTGGAAGGCGCTCGTGAAGGCCTTCGAGAAGAAATACCCGACCATCAAGGTGGACCTCCGGGTCATCGACTGGAACACCCTGCTCCAGCAGGTCCCGACGATGATCCAGACCCACACCCAGCCCGACATCTTGAACTTCAACAACTATTCGACCTATGCGAAGGCGGGGCTCCTGTTCCCTGCCAAAGAGGTGCTCTCGCCCCAGGTGGAAGCCGACTTCTTCTCCACCTTCAAAAAGGCCGACACCATCGGCGGCACCCAGTACGGGATCCCCTGGATCGCCAGCGTGCGGGCGCTCGGCTACAACAAGGCCGCCTTGGCCAAGGCGCACATAAGCACCCCGCCCAAGACGTGGGCGCAACTCCAGGCCGACGCCGTCAAGGCGACCAAGGCCGGCTACTACGGCTACTGCCTGCCCCTCGGGTCCGAGGAGGCCCAGGCTGAGTGGTCGCTGTGGATGTGGTCCAACGGCGGCGGGTGGGTCAACGCCAAAGGCCAGTGGACGATCAATAGCAAGAAAAACCTGCAAGCTCTGCAGTTCCTGCGCACGCTGTCCAACACCGACCATGCGACCGAGCCCAACCCCGGCGACACCGACCGCACCAGCGGCTGCTGGGCCGACTTTGCCGCCGGGAAGGTGGCGATGACCGAGATCATGCCCCTTGGCACCTTTGCCGTCAGTTCCATGAAGGGCTCCAAGGTAAAATGGGGCTCGGCACCGTGGCCGGTGGCCAACAGCTCGATCAAGCCCTTCACCCTCGGCGTACAAGACGTCCTCATGGCGTTCAAGCACCCCGGGCACCAGGCCATGGACAAGGCGTTCTTGGACTTCGTGTACCAGAAGAGCAACTACCTCAACTTCGTGGAGCGGGAAGGCTTCCTGCCGGCGACCAACTCGGCCGCCGCGGCACTGAAGACCAACCCGGTGGACGCCACCGGCATCGCCTTGCTGCCCAAAGCCAAGTTCTACCCGTTGACCAACCCCAACTGGACCGTCGTGCAGTCAGCGGTCCAGAGCCAACTCGGCACGGCCATGGCACCGAGCGCCAACCCCGCGCAAGTGCTAAGCAGCCTCCAAAAGGACGCCCTCACGGGCCGTTGAGCCAGCTCCTTTTGAGCTAGCACCCAACCTGGACGACATGCCAGACCAAATGGCGGGCGCTACGGTAGTGGCGCCCGCCGTCACTTCTTCGGGCCCGACCGTTCTTGGTGCCCGGCGCCACCTGCGCCGGGCCATGCGGAGGGCGTCCCCGCTGTGGTGGCTCGGCCCCAGCCTGGCCCTGATCGTTGCCGTCGTCCTCTACCCGGCGTACGAACTGGTCCGCACGTCGCTGGAAACGATCAGTTCCATCGGCTTGACCGAGGGTTTTGCCGGCCTACAAAACTTCCGTGACCTCTTCGCCGAGCCGGCACTGCCCCATGTCGTGTACAACACGGTCCTTTGGGTGGTGCTGGTCGTCGGGGTGACGATCTTGGTGTCGCTGCCGTTGGCCCAGTTCTTGAACAAACGCTTCGCCGGGCGGCGTCTCGTGCGCTGGGCGCTCATCGTACCCTGGGCTGCTTCCCTCGTCATGACAGCCACGCTGTGGCGTTACATCTACGAGGGCAGTTACGGCATGTTGAACGCCGTGCTCGGCGACCTCGGGCTCATCCACAAGCCCATCTTTTGGTACGAGAACCAGTCCACTGCTTTTTGGTGCCTCGTCTTCGTCGGGATCATCGTGTCGATCCCCTTCACGACCTACGTGTTCCTGGCTGGGTTGCAGGCCATCGCGCCCGACCTCTACGAGGCGGCCGCCGTGGACGGCAGCACCCCATGGCAGGCTTACAAGAGGGTCACCTTGCCCCTGCTGCGACCGGCCCTGATGGTGGCGGTAGTGCTCAACACGATCTATGTGTTCAACTCGTTCCCGATCATCTGGGTGATCACCGGCAAGATCCCAGGGGATTTCACCGACACCACGATCACCTTCATGTACAAGATCGCTTTCACTTACCGGTTGGACCCTGGGGAGGCCGCCGCGCTCGGGGTGCTGAACGTGGCCTTCTTGATCTTGGTCATCGGACTCTACGTGCGGCGCGTCGGCACCGGCGATGCGGGCGCCGCCCCAAAAGCCCGGGCAGGCCGGGGGCGGCACAGCCTCTTGAGGGAACGGGTAACGGGTGCCGCCGGGTCCCTCCTCGAGCGCTCCGGGGCGGCCTTGGCGCCGTTGTGGCGGGCCGTGACCGCCCCCGCCCGCCGGCCCCGGCAAGCTCTCGGGCGAGGGTGGTGGCGCGCCCGCCCGTGGTTGCTCCCAGCCATAGGGGCTGTGGTCGCCTTCTTCTTCCTGGCCCCCTACCTGGTCATGCTCCTGTCGGCGCTCAAGTCCAACATAGACCTGTTCCACAGCCCGGCCCTGTATTTCCCGACCCATGCCGAATGGGCGAACTTCGTCTCGGTGTGGAGCCAAATCCCCCTCGCCTCGTACCTCCTCAACAGCTTGCTAATCGCGGGGGCGTCCACACTGCTTGTGCTCACCGTCTCCCTGCCGGCCGCCTACTACACGGCGCGGCACCGCTTTTTCGGGCGGAAGGCATTCCTCTACCTCATCCTCGTCACCCAGATGTTCGCGCCCGTCGCCCTCGTCGTCGGGATCTACCGTGAGGTCCTCTCCGTCAATGGCCAAGACAGCTACTGGGCGATCATCCTCATCGAGGCTGGTTTCGCCCTGGCCTTTGCCACCTGGATCATGAACGGGTACTTGGCAAGCATCCCTGTCGATGTCGAGGAGGCGGCCCGGGTCGATGGAGCCGGGCCTCTGCGCACCATGACCAGGGTGGTGTTGCCCCTGGCCAAACCCGCCATCGTGACGGCCGTAATTTTCACCTTCATCCAGGTGTGGAACGAGTTCGTCGTCGCCGAGACCATATTCAACGACCCAACCAACAACCGCGAGACACTGACGGTCGGCATAAACGCCTTCGTCGGCCTCTACCAGACCCAGTACAACTACCTTTTCGTTGCCTCCCTCATAGGCATCGTCCCCGTGGTGGTCTTGTTCGCGCTTATCGAACGCCACCTCGTGAGCGGCCTCACTGCGGGCAGCATCAAGTAGGTCAATGGCGGCCGGCACAACCCTCGAAGTCCACGGGCGCCTGGCCGAGACCGGCCAAGCGGCCAGGGTCCAACTGAGGGGCGGCCGGGTGGCGGCCGTCCAACCGACCGAGAGCGCGCCCGACCTCTGGGTCGCGCCGGGGTTCGTGGACGCCCAGGTCAACGGTTTCGGGGGCTTCGACGTGAACGCCCCCGACCCGTCGGCCGACGAGGTCTGCGCCATGGTGGAGGCGCTCTGGCGCCAGGGGGTGACCTCTTCCTGCCCGACCGTGGTGACCCAGAGCGAAGAGCAGATGTGCCGGTCCCTGCGGGCGGTAGCGGAGGCGGCCGGCCGCTCCTCCCTCATGGCCCACTCCTTGCCCATGGCCCACGTCGAGGGGCCGTACCTGTCCGCCGAGGACGGGCCCCGCGGTGCGCACGCCCGGGAGTACATCCGCCCCGCCAGCACGGCTGAGTACGAGAGGTGGCAGCGCGCGGCGGACGGGCGGGTCGGTGTCGTGACTTTGGCGCCGGAAGCCCCCGGCGCCCTCGAGTACATAAGGGCACTCGCCGCCCAGGGGACAGTCATGGCTATCGGCCACACCGCCGCCGGCCCTGCCCTGGTGCGAGAGGCCGCGGACGCCGGCGCCCGTCTTTCGACCCACCTCGGCAACGGTTGCCATGCCTTGCTGCCCCGGCTGGAGAACCCCATATGGGCGCAACTGGCCGAGGACCGCCTGTGGGCCAGCTTCATCTTCGACGGCCACCACCTCCCGCCCGAGGTCATGAAGGTGGTGCTGAGGGCCAAGGGCCTGGCGCGAGCGCTTCTGGTGAGCGACTCGGTGGCCCTGGCCGGCGCCCCGCCCGGCAGCTACGAAAGCCCCGTCGGCGGGCGGGTGGAACTGGGGGCGGACGGGCGGCTCAGCCTGGCTGGTTCGGGCTTCCTCGCCGGCTCGGCGAGCCCGCTCAGGGTCGGCGCCCGCAACGCGATGCTGCACGCCGGCGTGGGCCTCGGCGCGGCCGTGAGATTGGCCTCGGCCAACCCGGCTCGCCTCTTGGGCCTGGCCGGCCGATCCGGGCGGGGCTCGGTAAGGGTGGGGAAAGTGGCCGATATCGTCGTTTTTCGCCTCGACCAAGAGACAAAGGAGCTGACCGTGGAAATGACTGTTGTTGCCGGTTCGGTCGTGTACGAGGCGAGGTGACCATGAGGGTAGTTATTTGCGATGACGCTCTTTCTCTCGGGCGCTACGCCGCGGCGGAGACGGCGGCCGCCTTAGCCGCCGCCCAGGGCCCCGAGGGGCGCGCCCGGCTCGTGCTGGCCACGGGCCAGTCCCAGTTCGAGACCCTGGCGGAACTGGTCCGGCGCCCCGTCGCCTGGGAGCGCGTGGACGTGTTCCACCTCGACGAGTACGTCGGCCTGTCCGCTGACCACCCGGCCAGTTTCCGGCGCTACCTGAAGGAGCGGGTGGCCGACTTGGTGCCTGCCACCATGCACTACCTCGACCCCTCGTCCCCCGAGCAACCGCGCGCGCTCGGCCAACTCCTGACGACCAGACCGGCCGACGTGGCCCTGGTCGGCGTGGGCGAGAACGGCCACATCGCGTTCAACGACCCGCCGGCCGACCTCGAGACCACCGAGCCCTACATCGAAGTCAGCCTGGACGCCCGCTGCCGGGCGCAACAAGTGGGCGAGGGCTGGTTCGCCCGGTTGGAAGACGTGCCCGAGCGGGCCGTCACGATGTCAGTGCGCACCATCATGAGCGCCCGCAAGATCGTCTCGGCCGTGCCCCACAACGCCAAGGCGGAAGCCGTCGCCAAGCTGTTAGCCGCCACCAAGCCCACACCTGAAGTCCCGGCCACAGCTTTGCTCGCGCACCCGGACACCACCTTGGTGCTCGACCGCGCTTCGAGCCGGCTCCTGCCGCCCACAACCTGGGCCCACTGCATCGTCCTTTGAAATAGAATTGAAATAGAAATAATGGCCTGATTATGGAAGGCCTAGCCGGCAATGGCTCTGGTTACCGGGCAAGCAGGGTGCCCGCAGCGGCTCCCACTAGGCGAGGGCGGTCTCGTCCGGGAGAGAGAAAGTGGTGGTGAGGTCGAGGACTTTGCCTTTACGGGCGGACTCCTCTGCCTTCAACATGATCTCCAGTTGATGGCGGGCGTGCTCGGCGTTGAGCACCGGCGCGGCGTGGCCCATCACGCAGTCGGCGAGATGGTCGACCAGGATGGCTCGGGCCAGGCGCGAGGTCCATTGCACCTTGTCCTCTACCTCTGACAACGAGGGGGCCACCCAACCTCTCAGGCCGGGGACGGCGTCCAACCTGAAGATTTCCAGCCCACCAGAACTGGCCACGTTGATCGTCCCCTCCCGGCCGAAGAGCTCGATCTTCGGGCTCTTGGCCGCGTTGACGTTGAAGGTGCCGTCCACGACAGCGTAGGTTGACCCGCCGAAATCGAGCATCATGAGCACGTTGTCGTCAGCAGTCACCTCGATCTCTTTCCCGCGGAAAGGGCCGCCCCTTACCGTGCGGACCGGTTCGGTGATACCCGAGAAGGCGACTACCCGCTGGGCCGGGCCCAAAATGCCAGTGATCTCTTGGATGCCGTAGACGCCCATGTCAAAAAGCGGTCCCGACCCCTTCTGGTAAAACCAGGTGGGGTCGAGAGGCCAGTTCCCCGAAGCCGGCCCGCCGTGAGAGGACCGCACCCGGGCAAAGGCAACCTTGCCAATGACCCCTTCCCGGACGAGGCGCCGAGCTTCGGCCCGGTCGGGGTAGAGCGTGTTGGGCGGGGCACAGACAACCGTCAAGCCTCGGGCCCGGGCCAGGTCGCAGATCCGGTCGGCGTCCTCCATGGTCGTCGCCAATGGTTTCTCGGTGGCCAGGTGCTTGCCCGCCTCGAGGATCTTGATGCACGTCTCCCCGTGGACCGGGATGGGGGTCAGGTTGAGCACGGCGTCTAGTTCATCCACCTCGAGCAGATCGTCGAGGTGGGGCAGGACTACTGGTATACCGTACTGAGCCGCCACGGACCTGGCCCGCTCGACCTCAGGGTCGGCTATGGCCACGAGCTCAACCTTGTGGCGGATGGGCCCGAGGTTGGGCAGGACGCCGTAGCTGGCCGTGGCTATGGTGCCCGCCCCGAGCACTCCCAGCCGTAACGGGCGCTCCGTGGTGGGCTGGGGACCGGTCTCGTTCATCGAGTTCCTCCTTGCTCGGGCGGTTGCGCTCCTCGCCCTTCAGGCCTTCTCGGGCGTCCTGGTGCTCCCAGTGGACGCGGCGTCGTAGAAAGCCACACAGACGGCGAGGTTGTCCCAAGCGTCCTCGACGGTGGCGACAGGAGCCCCCTCGGCCCGGACCGCCGAGAGCCAATGAGAAAGTGCCTCTCGCTGGCCCATGGGCGGGTCGGTCTCCACCCAGCCAGTAAAAGGCGGGAAGTTGCCCTTGACCAGCATGCGTCGCCGGATGCCGTCCAAGTGCACGGCGCCCTCGCTCCCCACCAAAGTGGCACTTTGCTGGAACGCGCCTTGCGGTGCGGTCCACGTGTCCTCGAGTACCGCCCTCGAGCCGCCAGCGAAGCTCAACGTGGCTACGCCCCAGTCCTCCACCGGCAGTCCCGGGTGCGAGAGGTTCCCCACTTGTCCGGCTACTGTGGCCACCTCCTCGCCCAGTAGGAACCTCATCAGATCTATATGGTAAATCGCATGGTCGACCCAAGCCCCGCCCACGGTACGGGCCGGGTCGGCAAACCACCCCGGGCCCGGGTCACCGGGCCAACGCTGGGGCAATCCGGCCCAAAGCGAAAAGGACGCGTGCAGGAGCCGCCCGAGCCGGCCCTCTTCCAACCACTGCTTCAGCGCTCGGCTCTGCGCACCTACCCGGTGGAGCGACTCGGCCGGTAAGAAGCTCACACCCGCCCGCCGCACTGCGGCCACGACCTCCCTGGCCTGCTCCAGGGTCCGCGCCATAGGCTTGATCGTCATCAGGTGCTTACCGGCCGCAGCGGCAGCCAGGCACACTTCCGGGTTTTGCTCGACGCTCACGAAACTAGCCACGGCGTCAATCCCACCGTCTTCCACCAGGGCTCGCCAATCTGTCTCTACCCGTTCCACCCCGCAGCGCCGCGCGACCTCCTCAGCCCGCTTACCATCGGCGTCAAAGATGCCGGAGAGCGTCATGTCCTCTCTCTTCGCCATCTCCTCCGCCAGAGGGACCGCCGTGTACCAGTGGTCGAGGCCCACCAGGCCTACACGAAGCGCGCTGCTCATCGTTCCTCCTTGCCACAGGCCAGTCAATCCCCGCACCCCCCGTCTGGGCGAGGGCCCGAGCGACCTTGCTCGCCAACCCGGCCACTGTACAGCCCCGGGCCCAAGCCTTACCAGCGTCCGGGTTTTTAGTGTCGCAACCGGGTCATTAGGGGTTGGCTATACCCGGGAAGTACTCCTGGTAGGCAGCCAAGGACAGCGGCGCGTCTGTCAGGTACACGAGGTCCTCGGGATTAGTGGAGTAGAAGTACGAGTTGAACTCGACATCATGGCTGGCAATGAAGGAACCGAGGCCTTGGACATAGGTGGGGTCGTCGCCGGCACCACCGACGGCAGTCGTCGCGAGCCCCCACTCCGGGATGCTGAGCGGCTTGTTGTGCTCCGCCGCGAAGGCAGCCACCGCTCCAAGGCCGTCGGGCTCGTTGTAGAGTTGCTCCCAGCGCTGCTCGGCCGTGAGCCCGGTCTGGTAGATGCCGCTGTCGTACGCGTCGATGCCGATTATGTTGACGAAGTTGTCCCCTGGGTACCAATCTTGCAGGGGGATGGGCTGGTAATACTGGTTGACCGTCCAGTCAAACTGGAAATCGGCCCCGGGCACGGCCCTCATGGCGGTCACGATGTTGTCCCAGTAAGTCGCCCAGTCGCTGTACTCGCTCGAGTCGGTAGGTAGTGCATTGGCGTAGTTGCTCGGGTCGTTGGCCTCCCAGCCGAGACGGATTATCGAGTTCCCCATGCCTTCGTTGACCAGGTTTTCGGCCAACTGGGTGGCGTACTGGTCATACTCACCCTCAGCCCCCAAGACGGCCCAGTCAGAGGGTGCGTCGCTCGGCACCATAGCCTGGCTGATAATCAGCCGCCGGCCTGGTTCGGAATTGAGCCAAGTGAGCCAGGCTGAGTCGGAGGAGGGTGGGTTGGCCCACCACACGTTGGTCCAGGTCTGCCAATCCGGCTTGGCGTCGTTGAAGAGGAGCACGCAGTTGTAGGTGGTGCCGACGAGGTTGCTCAGCATGGCGAGGTCCGTGAGGTTCATGTCTGGCTCGACGCAGTTCGTCTTCGAGTCCCCGCTCAAGAACGCGCCCGTTGTCGTCGTGGTCGGGGCCGGGGCGCTGGCCAAGCTCGCCGGAGGGGTGAGGGGGGCAAAGGTGATCGTGGAGGGGGCCCCTGAGGCGTAGCCGTTGTCCCCGGCCGTGCCGAGCGACCAGGTGGTGCCGCTGCCGGCCGTGTACTCCTGGACCCAAGCGGTCCCAGCTCCCGGGCCCGCCCCATACGCGAGAGTGAGGGTGGCAGCGCCGGCGGCGCTCACTTGGCCCCACCAGATGCTGGCCCCAGCTGCACCGGAGTGGAACTGGCTGATGGCGCTGTGCCACGCACTGACGCCACCACCGCTCACAGAAGAAAGCGAGCTTTGGGCCGCGCTCGAGTAGACGACCAGCAAGTCGCCCGCCGCCGGGGAGACGGACAGGTCATAGCTGGTGCTCGAACCAAGGGAAGCGGTGAGCGGTGAGCCCACAGCTGAAATTGGCTGGGAGCCCCCACCACTGGCCTGGCTAGCGCTGAAAAGGGCCGCCACCGTCCACCAGCGCGAGCCGCCAGTCGAGGCCGTGGCGTCGGTGGCCGACGTGACATCGGTCGCATAAACGTTGTTGTCGGTGCTGTAAACGTACCCCGGTGTGGGGCCGGCGCTGTAGCTGACCTGCAGGCCGTACGCGCCCGCCACGTAGAGCTCGCCCGAGCACGAGGGGGCGGCGGCCGCAGGGGTGAGGGGGGCAAAGGTGACCGTGGAGGGGGCCCCTGAGGCGTAGCCGTTGTCCCCGGCCGTGCC
>DAHWQF010000349.1 GCA_027334785.1 Acidimicrobiaceae bacterium | reverse complement strand
AGGTCTAGGTGCATCGCTTCGAAGACAAGCCCGAGTGACACAGACCATGTCACGAGTGTCGGTCAAGGACGTCACGTGACCGCTCATCGAAGTTCTCCTCTCGTTTTGGGAGTTTGGTCTTCCAAGTGCGTTCGTCTTCTCGTTAGCGGACCACTTCGGTGGCATATGCCGCCATCGTCCTGCCGATGTCGGCGGGGTCGAGCAGCCCCTGCTCATTTACGGGGAGCCTGCCCAGGTCACGGAAGTACTCGACATAGAGGTCGGGAGTGAGCGTGCAAATGAACTTGGCCGGCTCGCCGAAAGGGTTGGAGAAGGTGTGCGGCGTCCCGGCGGGGACCGTGACGCACGAACCTGCCCCAACCTCCACGCTATTGGCCTCGGAGGTGAACCTGAGCCTGCCCACGGTCACGATGAAGGTCTCGTCGTGCTCACGGTGGACGTGCTGGGGCGGCGCGCCTGGGCCCGGCGGCACCATTGCTTCGATGAGGCCTAGCCGGTGCTCGGTGTGCGAGCCGTCCTCGATGATGCGGCAGCGGATCGGCCCGCCACCTGACTGCTCGCCGTCGTCGGGCCCTACGACAAAGATGGGCATGACTGCTCCTTCCCGCGGATAGGCGTCCGTGCAGGCTGGGCTTTGTCAGTACCCGCCGTGGCCTGGTGGCCCGGGCCGAGGGCGAACTCGTAGGACGCGCGGACCAGCCCTAGGACGACGTCACGCTCGGCTTCGTCCCGGGGGGCGTAGACCATGACGACGGTTGCCGGCGCTTGGCCAGTTTGAACAAGGAAGTGAGGTTCGGCCCACCCTGCGCCCTCGGCAGCACGGGCGAGTGGGACTGGCAATGCGGCGTGCAGGCTGTAATCACCTTGGGCATGCACGTGGCAAAACTCCCGCCCGGCCATGAACGCCTCGGGGGGCCCGCCGGCGGTCCCGGCTCCCAATATCAAGGCACGGGCGCCCTCCACCGAGATCGCAGACGGCCCTCCAAGCACGCATGGCCAGGTCAGGGCCTCGGCGAGGATGGTGTCGACATAGCGGCCGCCGCCAGGTTGTTGGTCCAGTTGGCAGTGCGGGAACTTGGTGCTGGCGCGTGGCCGGGGCCCGACCCGGGGCGGCAGGTGTGCTTCGCCGGCCATCTCAGCCGCCGAACCAGAACAGCTCGACCGGGACCCCGTCGGGGTCGCGTAACACCACCTGGGCGTGCGGCACCGGCTCTGCCCCCTCGGAGACTGCCCCGTGCTCGACGCCAACGGCGTCGAGGTGGGCGACCCAGCCGGCGAGGTCTTCCCGGCTCGGGACCTGGAGCGCCAGGTGGTCGAGCCCGGTCCGCAGCGGGCTGAACATTTCCCGGTCGGCCTCGGGGTGGTGGTCAAGGCCCACGAACAGCGCGGTGCCGGGATGGGTCATCACGACCGCGTAGCCGTCGCCGGTCGCGTGAGGTTCGACGAAGGCCCGGACAAGGCCGAGGGCCCTCGCGTACCAAGCCTCGCTGGCGACGATGTCGCGGACCGTGAGGCCGAGGTGGTGGAGCCCGGTCAGGGCCGGGGCTGCCTGAGTGGGTAGGGGTGCTTCGGTAGCGGTGGTCATGGTGCCTCCTGGGCGTAGCGCCATCTCGATGAGACGATCTGTCTCATGATGGGACTCAGGGTATCATGCACCCAAGGGCTCGTCTTGTCAAGGAGCAAACTCATGGAAAGTTCAAAAGACGCTCGGGCGCCGTCGGGTCCTCGCGGCACCCGGGCGGCGTCTGGTCCCAAGGAACGCACCCACCGGCTGCTGAGGGAAGCCGCCCGGGAGCTATTGCGCACCGGTGGCCCGCTCACTGTCCCCGCAGTGGCGGAGCTCGCGGGTGTGTCACGGGCGACCGCCTATCGCTATTTCCCGAACAACGACTCCGTGGTGCTGCACGCGACCATGTCGCTCGCCGACAACCCGCTCGAAGACACCGACTGGGCCTCGCCAGTGGCCACGTCACCGCGCGAGCTCGGTGCCCGGGCCGCCGAGCTCGTACGGGCGACGGCGGCTTGGGCTTTCGACCACGAAACCGAGCTCCGCACGATGCTGCGTCTCTCGCTGGGGCCCGAATGGGGACAGGTGTACTCCAGACGACGACTGACCAACCGCGGTCGCTGGATCCAGGCGCTTCTTGAAGGCCTGCCGAGCGATGTGCCGCCGGCCGCCCGTGACCGCCTCGCAGCCGCGCTGGTCCCACTCTTCGGGGCCGACGCTGTCGTCTGGACCACCGACATGGCCGGCCTGCCCCGCGACCAGGCAGTCGAGCTCCTCGCGTGGATGGCACAGGTCCTCGTCGCCGCCACCCTGGCTGGCTGCACCCTAACGGCCGGATCTTGTAGCACGGGCTGCGAGTGACCACCTGATCGTTGACGACGGTCTTGAAGATGGTGGAAAGGTAACAGTAGGTGAGCTCGACCGTCCCTGGTGGACACAGGCGTCCTCGAGGGACAAGCCTTCCAGGTCAGATACCTGAAATGAGTGAGCCGACCTGTAGGCGGGGTTCTGTCCACCGGGCCGTTGCCGGTCACCGGATGGGTGGTCATCCATCTATGCGGTCCACCTGGGGACATAGGCCGGGCCAGCCGTCCCACGTTTGACCTTGCTCCGAGTGGGGTTTGCCAGCCGCCGGGTCACCCCGGACGCTGGTGCGCTCTTACCGCACCGTTTCACCCTTGCCTGTAGCGCCGGCCTGCGCCGGCACCCATCGGCGGTCTGTTTTCTGTGGCACTTTCCTGCGGGTCGCCCCGACTGGCCGTTAGCCAGCACTCTGCCCTGCGGAGCCCCGACCTTCCTCGGCCGGTTGCCCACTTTCGTAGGCGCCGACCGCGACCACCCGGCCGGCTCACTCAAGACCAGTCTAGCGGCACCCGACTGGCTCCCCTCCTGCGCCTCCCGAAGACGCCGCTAACCCACCTGGCCTTCCTGCTGGCATCACCGCGTGGGGAGAAGGGCTGAGGAGTCTGGCTGGGGAGATCGGGGCCTGGCAAGCAGTCGAGCCCTTCGCTAGCGGGCGCGTCACGACGGACGGGCGCAAGCGCTGCCCGGCCCCGGGCCGCCGGCACAGCCACGAGTTGTAAGCAAAGTCGCCCGTCGCCCCTCGGTGAGGCCGCGCCGGGCGTGGGTTAACAACGCTTTGGCCCCCTCCCGGCAGCGCCGGGCCGCTTCTACATGCGCCAGGAGTAGTTAATGCCGGCCCAACGACTGGCTGCTGTTGTTCAGTCCTGCCCAACCGCATGCTCCAACCCGGAGACGGGCAGGGTTTCCTTACGTCGGGCTCGAACGTCGCACGTAGTCACACCGGTTCACGTATAACTTCCGCGAAGGTTTACAAGGGCTGCGGGACCGAGTCGTCTCACCCCTCGTGTTGAATGGGAGCATGCCGAAAGCGCCGGCGCTGCCAGCTCTCCACCCGGCTGTCGCAGCCTGGTTCGCCGGGGCCTTCCCGGAGGGGCCGACCGAGCCGCAGGCCCTCGGGTGGCCGCTCGTAGAGCAAGGCGGAGATGTGCTTATAGCCGCGCCGACTGGCTCGGGCAAGACCTTGGCTGGCTTCCTCATGGCCATCAACCAGGCCTATCGCGCCCACGAAAGAGGCGAGGACATCACCGGGCGCACGCGGGTCGTCTACGTCTCGCCGCTCAAGGCACTGGCGGTCGACGTGCACCAAAACCTCGAGCGACCCCTCGCCGAGATAGCACAAGCGGCAGAGCACCTCGGCTTGACCCCGGCACCGGTGACAGTGGCGGTCCGGACAGGCGACACGACTTCGGGCGCGAGGGCAGCGATGGTGAAGGACCCGCCGACGATCCTTGTCACGACACCCGAGAGTCTTTACCTGTACTTGACGGCCGAGCGCAGCCGCCAGACCCTGACCCAAGTAAAGACCGTGGTAGTGGACGAGATCCACGCCCTGGCCCGCGACAAGAGGGGCTCGCACCTCGCTCTCAGCCTGGAGCGCCTGGACCACGTCCAAGCCGGGCAGCGGCCCCAACGCGTTGGGCTGTCCGCCACCCAGCGGCCGGTCGAGGTCACAGCGCGGCTCCTCTCGGGTGCTGCCGCGTCGGTGCACGTGGCCACCCACAGCGGCACCCGACCGACCGGCGCCCGACCGACCGGCGCCCGACCGACCGGCGCCCGACCGGCCGGCTCGGGGCCTACGGCTGACGCTCGCCACGTCGAGGTGGTGGACTGCGGCCATACCAGGGACCTCAGGGTGAGCATCGAGCTGCCCGAGCAAGAGCTGGCGGCAGTCCTTTCCCAAGAGCAGCTGGCCGAAGTAGTGGAGCGGATCGCAGCCCACGTCAAGGGCCACCGCACCACTCTCGTATTCGTCAATACTCGCCGGCTTTCCGAGCGCCTTGCGCACCTGCTCGGGGAGCTGCTAGGGC
>DAHWQF010000348.1:1830-4411 GCA_027334785.1 Acidimicrobiaceae bacterium | reverse complement strand
GATATGCGCCACGGCCGCCGGCTAGTCAAAGCCCCGGGCGCTCAAGGTCCTGTCGTGGGCTGGTTGCCGGGCCACAGAGCCACTCCAGCGCTACTGCGGCCGTCCAGGACTGGCGCAGGCTGCCGAGCGGTGTGCCCGTGAAAGGCTCATAGTATTCAGCGAAATCTACGCCTTCCAGCTGTTTTAGGCTTGCCAGGCGCAGGGCTTCTGCCGCGTCTGGCTCGCCCGAGCGCCGGAGCGCCCAACTGAGCAGCCACGACATACATGGCCAGACGGGGCCTCGCCAGTAGCTCCGGGGGCGGAAATCGACCGAGCCAGGGCTTGTGCTCGGGGGTAGGGGCCAGCGCAGCCCCGGGTGCCCGGCCCAGCGCGGCCCAAAAAGCTCGGCGACGAGGCTCTCCCGCATCTCCGGGGGGGCGCCGGCGATGAGCGGCGAGAAGCCGGCCACCGTCTCGGTCTCCAGTTTTTGGCCCGTCCGTAGGTCCAGGTCGGCAGTGAGGCCGGTCTTCGGGTCGGCCACTTGCTGTACTGCCTCTCGCGCCCGGCGGGCCCAGTTGCGCAGTTCGTCTGCACCCCCGGCAGCCCCGACCAGTTCCGACAGGTCTGCCAAGTCCTCGTTGGCGGCCGCGAAAATTGCCGTGAAGAAAACATCACCAACTCGGAAACTGGACGATTCCGCGAGCACTGCCTGGTCATAGCCGGCTTGCTTGGCCTCCTCCACGAGCCACAGGTAACGGTCGTACTCACGGTCGGTTGGCCGCATGGAGGGGTCTGCCACATGCCTGGTGTCACGCCTTTGGTAAGGGGGCAGTGTGGCGCCCACTTCGACCGCAGAGTAAGGGGCGTCCCAGCGCGGCGAATTGTCCATGCCACTTTCCCAGCCGTGGAAGATCATTACGAGGCCGCTTTTCGGGTCCACCCTCTCGCGCACGAGAAACCTGTGCCAGGCGACGAGCTTCGGGTAAAAGCCCTTGAGCCAATCGCGCGCCGAGCTTTCCTGCGCCGTTCCTTGCTGGCGAGCCGCCTCCACCACTGCCTTAGCCGCGACGGCGTGAAGGGGTGGCTGGCAGATGCCGCTTGTTTGCGGTTGGTCGGGGGCTGATGCCGCTAGGGCCGCGCACCCCCACCGCTCCGGGCCGGGGAAGTAGTCCCTGGCATGGGGATCGAACACTATGTGTGGGACCATCCCGTTGGCCCACTGGCCGGTGAAGAGGGCGTCGAGGTTGCGCTGCGCCAGGGAAGCATCCATCTGAGCGAGCCCGATGGCAATGAACGCCGTGTCCCAGCTCCATTGGTGCGGGTACAGGTCGGGTGCCGCCGTGACGACTTGGTCTTCGCTCCGGGCATTGGTACCTAGGACGTGGCCCGCGCGCGCTGCTGTCCGAACGTCCGAGCCAGTGTCCTCGGGCTCTTGTCCCGGCGTGGTCAACCTGGGTGTGCGGCGCTGGGCGCCCTTCTCGGCATGCGCCCAGTATGCCTTGGCCGGGCCATCTCGGGGCCGCCCGGCGTTTCCTCTCCGCCACCGAGAGCGGTACCTGGGCCGGCCGACCTCCCGCCGCAAGCCTCCAAATGATGGCCGGTCCTGGCCAGCGGTGCTGGCAACACTCGTTCCCTAAGGCCTGCGCCGCCGGCCTAGAGTCAACCTGACGTTCCGTCAAACGGCCCCGGTTGACTGAGGGCGCCGGCACCAGCTTTACGATGACCAGATGGCGGGGCGATCCTGACTGCCGATCCGGTCGAGGCCCGTACGACGAGCTCGGGCTCGAAGCGCACCGACCGGTGCTCGTGCGCCCCTTGGCTCGCTTCTTCGAGCAGGAGGCTGGCGGCTGAGGCACCGAGCTCGTATTTGGGCTGGCGGACTGAGCTGAGGGGAGGCGACAGCATAGAAGCGAACGCGACATCGTCGTAGCCCACGAGCGCGATGTCCCCTGGCACGGCCACGCCGGCGCTGGCAAGCCCCCGGAGAACCCCGAGCGCCAGCAGGTCGTTCGCGCACATGACGGCGGTGAGGCGGGGCCTCTTTGCGAGCAGCTGCGCGACTGCTTCCTCCCCGTGGTCCACGGTCAGTGCCGGGACCGTCACTTCCACGAGGCCGTCCTCCGGCTTGAGCCCCGCCCGCCGGAAAGCTCTCTTGGCGCCGGTGCGACGGTCGGCGCACTGGCGTATGGAGAGGGGACCGTTCACAAAGCCGACCCTGCGGTGCCCGAGTTCGAGCAGGTGGCCGGCGGCGAGCTCCCCGCCACGGACGTCGTCCACGGTGACCGAGCAGAGTCCGAGACCGCCCGGGTCCCTGTCGAGCAGCACGGTGGGGACGCCACGGGAAGAGAGGGCCACGAGCCCTTTCAAGTCCCTTTCGACGGGCGTGATCAAAAGGCCGTCGACGCGGTGCTCTTCGAGCGCCCGCAGGTAACGTCGCTCCTGGTCGACCGACTCATCGCTGGAGCAGACCATGAGCACGTAGCCTTTGTCGCGCAACACCCCTTCCGCGCCCCTCACCATCTCGCCGAAGAAAGGGTTGGAGAGATCGAGCAGGACCACGCCGACGGTCAAGCTTCGGCCCACGCGGAGCTGGTGCGCGGCG
>DAHWQF010000348.1:1057-1821 GCA_027334785.1 Acidimicrobiaceae bacterium | reverse complement strand
CCGAAGAAAGGGTTGGAGAGATCGAGCAGGACCACGCCGACGGTCAAGCTTCGGCCCACGCGGAGCTGGTGCGCGGCCGTGCTGCGCACGAACCCAGTGTTCGCGATCGCCTCTTGGACCCGCCGGCGGGTAGGGCCCGCTACCACCCCGGGGTTGTTCAATACGTTGGACGCGGTACCGAGCGAAACCCCGGCGATCCGGGCCACGTCGCGGATGGTGACTCGGGCGCGACGGGGCGCGCGGGCCGAAGGGCCTGCTTGACAGTCGCCTCCCACGGCCCTTAACATAACAGTGAAATTGGCTTGAAACGATTCACGCAGCAAGGGGGGAGCGGTGCAGGGTCCCGGTACCAACCAGCGGGTCCTTTCGCTTGAGCACGCAAGCAAGTCGTTCGGGGCAGTGAAGGCGCTCGTGGACGCTTCGCTCGAGCTATACCGCGGTGAGGCACATGGGCTAGTCGGCGAAAACGGCGCCGGCAAATCGACGCTCGTAAAGGTGCTGGCTGGGGCCCACCATCTCGATCGGGGCACGCTCCGCCTCGACGGCCACGAAATAGCCCTGGCCGGGCCGGCGGCAGCGCGTGACGCCGGGATAGCCGTCATCTACCAAGAGCCGACGCTCTTTCCCGACCTGTCGGTCGCCGAGAACATCTTCATGGGGCGACAGCCCCTTCGTTCGGCCCGCCGCATCGACCGTAGGGCCATGGAGCGCCGGGTCCGGGACCTGCTCGAACCGCTCGGGGTCCGTCTGGACCCTCTCCGCAT
>DAHWQF010000348.1:0-697 GCA_027334785.1 Acidimicrobiaceae bacterium | reverse complement strand
GCGCGTCGAGCGCTTGACGAGGGAGGGGACCTTCACTGATGTGTCTTTCGAGGTAAGAAGCGGCGAGATTGTCGCCCTGGCCGGCTTGGTGGGTGCCGGCCGGAGCGAGGTTGCCCGGGCCGTGTTCGGAGTAGACCGCTATGACGCCGGGAGGGTGCTCGTTGGTGGCCGGGCGCTGCCAAAGGGAGCGCCGGCGGCAGCTATGGCGGCCGGCGTCGGTTTGGTGCCCGAGGACCGGCGGCTGCAGGGCCTCGTGATGGAACTGTCAATAGGGGGCAACGTGGCATTAGCCTCGCTCGGTCGCCTCCGCCGCCTCGGGCTGCTGCGAAAAGCCGTCGAACATCGGTACGCGCAAGAGTGGGTGACCCGGATGCGCCTAAAGTACGGCCGGTTGTCGGACCCGGTGTCGACGCTCTCGGGGGGCAATCAGCAAAAAGTGGTGCTGGCCAAGTGGCTCTCGCGCGACCCGCGGCTCCTCATCGTCGACGAACCGACTAGGGGTATCGACATCGCTACCAAAGCAGAGGTGCACCGCCTGCTCTTCGAGTTGGCTCGCGCGGGAGTTGCCATCTTGATGATCTCTTCGGAGACGCCCGAGGTGCTCCGGGTCGCGGACCGCGTCCTCGTGATGAGGGAGGGGCGCCTCGTGGCCGAGTTGGGGCACGAAGAGGCCACTGAGCATGCCGTCGTCGCGGCG
>DAHWQF010000347.1 GCA_027334785.1 Acidimicrobiaceae bacterium | reverse complement strand
GATGGTGGCGGCTCTCGGCAAGCTCTTCCCCCGGGCCAAGCAGGCAAAGGTGCTCGGGACGTTCGTGAGCAGGGAGCAAAATGCGACCTTGCGCGCCGCGCCGGGCTCGGCGGCCCACCGGGCGCCCCCGCGCACCCTCCTCCCCGGCCTGGCCGTGGCGGGAGCGTGGACGTCTACTGGGTGGCCCCCGACCATGGAAGGCGCCGTCCGCAGCGGCCTGGCTGCCGCTCGGGTCGCCTTGGTGGGTGCTGGCCAGCGCCATCACCTCCCCAAGGTCGTTGGTCCGGCAAAATTGCAAGACCTATCGGAGCTACAAAAACCACGGGAGACTACGTGACCCCCACTACCGCGGTAGGCGACGTGCTGAAGCGTGCGCGCGAAATGACAGAGCCGCGCCTCGCCGAAGCGCTCGAGCGGCTACCAGCCAGTATCCAGCGGGCGGCCAGCTACCACATCGGCTGGACGGAAGCGGACGGACAGCCGAGGCATCAGCGCGGCGGCAAGTTCGTCCGCGCTGCCCTCGCCATACTCTCAGCGGAAGCCACGTGGGCCGACGCGGGGGTGGGAGTGCCCGGCGCGGTCGCCGTCGAACTTGTCCACAACTTCTCGCTCTTGCACGACGACTTGATGGACGGCGACCTCGAACGCCGCCACCGCCCGACCGTGTGGGCACTGTGGGGCCCCTCGCTCGCCCTGCTGGCGGGCGACGCCCTGGCCACCTTGTCCGTGCAGGTCCTGCTCGGGACCGGGTCGCCAGCCGCTCCGGCCGCGGCCTCAGCCCTTTCGAGAGCGACCGCCGAAATGATCGCCGGCCAGGCGGACGACCTCGCCTTCGAACAACGCCGCAACGTGAGCGTCGAAGAGTGCATGTCCATGTCCACGGCGAAGACCGGCGCCCTCCTCGGGTGCGCGGCCTCGATCGGCGCCATACTGGCGGGCGCCCCGCCGGCTACAGCTCGCGCGCTGGAGGGCTTCGGGCGCCACCTGGGCGTGGCCTTCCAAGCCGTCGACGACTTGCTCGGCATCTGGGGTGACCCTGCGACCACCGGGAAGCCCGCCGGCAACGACATCCGCCAGCGCAAGAAGTCCATGCCGATCGTGGCCGCCCTGGCCGCCGGCGATGACGAGTCGCGTGAGCTCGACGCCCTCTTGTTCGGGGAGGTGGCAGGCGACGGTCCCGTCGAGACCGTGGCGTGCGCCGGCCCGAAGAGCAACGGCCACGTCGTGACCAAAGGCGGCCCGGCGGGCGCTGAGCTCGCGACCCCCGAATGGGCGCCAGCACAGCTCCGGCCGCTCTCCAGCGACGAGGTGGCACGCGCCGCCTCCCTCGTCGAGCGCTGTGGGGGCCGGGAATGGACCGCAGCCAGGGCCAAGGCCCACCTCGACGCGGCTCTCGGCTCGCTCGAGCGCGCACGCCTCTCCGCCCTGCCCCGCCGCGCCCTCGCCGACCTTGCCGTCTATGTCGTGGAACGCGAATCGTGAAAGTGGCCCCACTGCTCGAGCTTCACCGCGACACCCCTTCGAGCACGCAGGTTTCGGCCGTCCTCGCGACCGAACAGGCGACCCGTTGGCTGAAGCGGGCCCAGGCGCCCGAGGGCTTCTGGAAGGGCGAGCTCGAGACCAACGTGACGATGGACGCAGAAGACGTGCTGCTGCGCCATTTCCTAGGGATCCTCGACCAGCCCACTCTCCGGGCGGCGGCCTCCCGGGTACGTTCGCAGCAGCGCCCCGACGGGGCCTGGGCCACGTTTTACAAAGGCCCCGGCGAGCTTTCCGCCACTATCGAGGCCTACGTCACCCTCCGCCTCGCCGGCGACCCTCCTCAGGCCGAGCACATGGCCAAGGCGGCGGGGTGGGCACGAGAGCACGGGGGCATCGAAGCTTCTCGCGTCTTTACCCGCATATGGCTGGCGATGGTCGGGTGCTGGGACTGGGACGAGCTCCCCGTGATCCCCCCCGAGCTCGTCTACCTCCCCGCCAGCTGGCCACTTTCCATATATTCCTTCGCTTGCTGGGCGCGCCAGACTATCGTCGCCCTTTCGGTCATCTCTTCGCACCGGCCCGTCCGGCCACTGCCTTTCCGGGTGGACGAGCTGCTTTCAGGCCGCCCGCCTCGCCAGAGGCCTGCCAGCCTGGTCAGCCGCTCCTTTACCCTGCTTGACAAGGCGCTCCATCTTTACGAGCACCTGCCGGAGCGTTCCTGGCCGAAGAGGTGGCTGCGCCCACCCGCGTTGCACGAGGCGGAGCGCTGGGTCGTCGCCCGCCAAGAAGCCGACGGCTCCTGGGGTGGCATCCAGCCGCCGATGGTCTACTCGACGATCGCCCTGGTTCTCCAGGGCTACCCGATGGACCACCCTGTGGTCGCCAAAGCGTTGTCCGGGCTCTCCGCCTTCACCTTGCAAGACGAGGTCGGCCGGCGCATCGAGGCCTGCCAGTCCCCGGTATGGGACACGGCCCTGGCCGTAATAGCGCTCGCCGACGCGGGGGTGGCGCCAGATGACCCCGCTATTTCGGCAGCCCGGGACTGGCTTTTGGAAAATGAGGTGACCGTCGCCGGCGACTGGGCCGTGCAGAGGCCGGGACTGGCCCCCGGTGGCTGGGCGTTCGAGTTTTGTAACGTCCATTACCCAGACATCGACGACACGGCCGAAGTCGTGCTCGCGCTCCGGCGGGCTGCGCCGACAGACGCCAGCGAGGCCGCCTGCCAACGGGCGCTCAGGTGGGTCGCCGGCATGCAGTGCCGAGAGGGAGGCTGGGGCGCCTTCGACGCTGACAACGACGCGACCCTCCCCAGCCAGCTTCCGTTCTTCGACTTCGGCGCCGTCACCGACCCGCCAAGCGAGGACGTGACCGCGCACGTGGTCGAGATGTTCTGCGGCGAGGCGGGGCCCGCTCGCCACGAGGCCGTCCTCCGCCGGGGCGTCGAATGGCTCTCCGACCAGCAGCAGCCGGACGGTTCGTACTGGGGCCGCTGGGGGGTCAACTACGTGTACGGGACGGGCGCTGCCGTGCCCGCGCTGGTCGCCGCCGGCGTCCCCGCGAGCGACCCGCGCGTGGCGCGAGCGGTCCGCTGGCTCGTCGACCACCAAAACCACGACGGCGGCTGGGGCGAGGACCTCCGTTCCTACGTCGAGCCGAGCTGGCGGGGGCGCGGTACTTCGACCGCCTCTCAGACGGCGTGGGCGCTCCTCGCCCTACTGGCTGCAGGCGAGGAAGGCAGTCGAGCCACCGAGCGGGGGGTGGAATGGCTCGTCACCAACCAAAACGCCGAGGGCACCTGGGACGAGCCGTGGTTCACGGGCACGGGGTTCCCGTGGGACTTCTCGCTCAACTACCACCTTTACCGCCACGTGTTCCCGCTCTCTGCCTTGGGCCGCTACGTAAGGCGAACTGGCCATAGCCATGAGTGAGGCACGGCCTCGCCTGCTCGTGTTGGCGCCCCTCGGGCTCGAGGCCCTGGCCCTCGGCCCCACGCGCGCGCAGGTGGGCCCGGCCACATTGGTGGTCCGCCGCCTCGGGATGGGCTTGGCCAAAGCAGGCGCCTCGGCCAAGCGCCTAGCGGACCAAGCGGGGCAAGCCGACGCGGTGGCAGTGGCGGGCTTGGGCGGCGGCCTCGCCGCCGGGCTCAGTCCCGGGGACCTCGTGGTGGCAGACCGCCTGGTCGACGCGGAGGGTAAGGAGGTGGCCCGGCTCGCTTCGGCACCCCTCCTGGCCGGCGAACTGCGCCGGGCCGGCCTCCGGACGCGGACCGGGACGGTGGCGAGCGCCGACCACATCGTCACCGGTCCAGAGCGCAACCGGCTGGCCGGGCTCGGCGCCCTCGCAGTCGACATGGAGTCCACGGCGGTGGCCCCCGAGGCCATGGGCACGAAGCGGCCTTTTGCCGTCCTGCGGGCCATATCCGACACCGCCCAGTCCGAGCTATTCTCCCCCGCCGGCCTCGTCGGCATCTGGAAGGCGCTCCGCACCCTACGTGCCTCACGGCCCGCCCTCGCCTGCTGGGCCGCGGCAACCGGGGCGCGAGAAGTCCTTTTGGCAGAGCCGCGTTCGTTTTGCGCCGGCGTGGAGCGGGCGATCGACACAGTCGAGCGGGCGATCGAGCGTTACGGTGCGCCCGTCTACGTACGCCGCCAGATCGTGCACAATTCCCACGTGGTCTCGGCCCTCGAGGCTGCCGGGGCAATCTTCGTCGAGGAACTAAGTGAAGTGCCCGACGGTGGAAGGGTGGTCTTCTCCGCCCACGGCGTGGGCACGGCTGTGCGCGAGGAAGCGGAGCGACGCGCCATGTTCGCCATCGACGCCACATGCCCCTTGGTTAGCAAGGTCCACACCGAGGCCCGCCGTTTCGCCTCCGCAGGTCGCGAGGTCGTGCTGGTCGGCCACGCCGGCCACGACGAAGTGGAGGGCACGCT